>NZ_JABUMQ010000012.1:0-66945 GCF_013336645.1 Myxococcus sp. CA039A
CCCCGGACCCCTTCGATGACTCCCCGGATCCGTCCGACGAGCCACCCGAGCCCGAACCCGAACCCGAACCGTCGGACGACCCCCCCGACGCGCTCATCCCTCCACTCCCCGTGGCCCCCGGCGTCCGACACCCCGTCACGCCCAGCAACACGGCCATTCCCAACGCAAGTTTCCCGGTGCGCATCATCGTCATCTCAGACTCCCCCTGAATGAGCATTCGTTCGCCGCGAGCAATGGACAGACATCCGTCCAGCCTCACGGAAGGAATTCATTGTCATGAATATGTTAGCCAGTGGCGTGCCGGCTGCGAAACAGTGATGTTTCGCGGCCTTGCGGATGACGCCACGCATCAAAGCGCGAAGCGGACGTCCCAGGGGTGCGTCACGGGCTTCGCGCCAGATGTAGGGAAAGTGCGGGGTACAAGGGCGACGCGCCGGGCATCGACTGTCGATCCCCGGCGCGCGCTCACATGAAACCTACCGCGAAAGGCCCTCCCCCCCGGTGGGCCTGCACTTCATTGTCGCGCGGTACGCACTGCGATTTCCATGCGGGGAAGCCCTGATGTCTGCTTCCACCCGGAAGCCTCAGACTCCAGGGCATGTCGCCGATAAATGCTCAACAACTCACAACTTCGACGTGTTGGTGGGATAGTGGGAGTCACTCATTGCCAGCGTATACTCAGGATATCGTGATTCGTTTGAATTCCGAGGAACAGCGTATCCTGGCGGACCTGGAAGCCCTGCTCGTCGAAGCGGAGCCGAGTTCGGAGTCCCTTCCCACACTTCTGGGGGCATTGCGCGACACGCTCAAGGCGGAGCGCGCGGTGGCCTACGGCGTGGATGTAGGGCCGGACCGCTACCACGTCAGCTATTCCTTCAACTCGGGCTTCCCCCAGGAGGGGGAGTCGGTCTTCGACGCCCTGGAGACCTTCCTGTCGGACCGGGAGAGTCTTTGGGGTTGGTATGATCCAGCCCGTCCCGCGCCGGCCCAACGCAACCGGGCGCTGCACTTCCGCTCGCTGCAGGAGTCGGAAGCGCGGCAGATGCCCTTGCATGACCTGCCCGCATATGAGGTGGGGCGGCGTCTGGGATTGACCGAGGCGGAGCTGGACGCCCAGAGAGACCGCGTCAACACCCGCTCCGGCGCGGTGTACCGGCAACTGGGCATGGAGCGCATGGCCTTCCTTCGCACCCTGGTCTGCGAGGGGCCGTCGCTCCTGGGCTGGCTGGGGTTGATGCGCGAGGAGCCCTTCACCGAGCGCGAGCAGCGGGTGCTCCAGGCGTTGACGCCCACGCTGCAGCGGCGGCTGACGATGGAGACGCGCCTGCGCGAGTCGGGCCTGATGTCCACCGCGCTGGAGGTCGCGATGGAGGCGCTCGGTCGCGCCGCCTGGGTCGTCAGCGGCAGCGGCCGGGTGGTGCACGCCAACAGCGCGGGCCGGGTGTGGCTGGAGCGCGGCGAGCCGGAGCTGATGGAGCAACTGCGCCGAGGCGCCCAGGGCATCCCCTGCTCGGGGCCGCTGACGCTCACGCCGCTGCGCACCACGGGGCTTCCCGCGCACTACCTGGCCATCGACACGGGCACCGCCTCCAGCGCCGCCGCGCGCGTGCAGGCCCTGGCCGCGCGCTGGTCGCTCACCGCGCGCGAATCCGAGGTCCTCACGCACATCGTCCAGGGAGAGACGAACAAGTCCATCGCCGGCAGGCTGGGCTGCGCGGAGCGCACCGTGGAGGTCCACGTCACGCACCTGCTGGCCAAGGCGCATGTGGAGAGCCGCTCGGCGCTCATCGCCCGCTTCTTCCAGACGTCCTGACCCTACAATGAGCGGGTGAACGACTCCCAAGCCACCCGCATCCAGGCCGCCCACGCTCGCGCCCGACAGGCGGTGGAGACAGGTCCCCGCTCCGCGCCCCCTGACGGTGTACCCCGCCGACGACGGCTCGCCCTGGGCGACCCGCAGGCGGACTTCGACAAGGTCCTGGGCATCCTCGACCACCACGGACTGCTGGGCGCGGACGGTTGGCTCCTGCCCGACGTGCAGCTCGTCTCGGTGGGAGACCACTTCGACTGGGGTCGTCCCGAGGAGCGCCTGCACGCGGCGAACAGCGCGCTCGCGATGGTGGCCTGGCTGGCCGCGCATCCCGCGGACCAGGTCCTCCTGATTCTGGGCAACCACGACCTGGGCCGCGTGGGAGAGCTGGCCGGCTTCGACGACGCCCGCTTCACCGTCGCCCAGGCGGAGGCGGACCGCGTCTACCAGAAGGGCCTCACCGATGAGGCCGGGGAGAAAGCCTTCCTGGCGCGCTGGCCCCAGGTGCCCACGGCCGAGCTGGTGGCCCGCGACTTCGGCAACTTCCTGGAAGCCCAACGCGCCTGGGTGGAGCACCTCTTGCGCGTCCGGCGCTTTCGCACCGCGCACGCCGCGGGCCCCGGGCTGCTGGTGCTGCATGCGGGCGTCACCCACGAGGACCTGGACGTGACGGGCCTTGCCCCCGAGCGCCGCGCGGACGCGGACGCGGTGGCCCACGCGCTGAACGCGACGATGGACGCGGCGGTGGAGGCCTGGACGCACGGACGGCTGGAGGTGCCGGGCCTGCACCAGCCGGGCGACGCCGCGCGCGGCGAGGGCACGGGCATCTTCTACCAGCGCCCCAGCACGAAGCCGGAGGACGCCGAGCGCACGCGACAGACGCCGCGTCGGCGCTTCGACCCCAGGCGGCTTCCCTCGGGACTCACCCAGGTGGTGGGGCACACCCGCGACAAGCGCATCCGGGAGCTGATGGGCGTCACTTCGGGCACGGCGCTCGACGGGGTGGTGCGCCACCTGGTGACGGACGGCACGCGGGTGGACTGCGCGCACGGTGCCCCGCCAGCGACGGGCCCGGCGGAGGCGGTGCTCGTCTTCATCGACGGCGGGATGAGCCACTGTCCCGTCGACGCGTACGAGCTGTTCGACCTGGGTCTGCGCGCCGCCGTACGAGCGACGGCGCGCTGACCTGAAGGACTACTTCGGCGCGGGCTGGGCCTCCGCCTGGAGGCCGGCGAGCTTCTTCTCCAGCCCCTTCATCATGCGCGGCGACACCTGCGAGGCGGGCAGCGTCTTGGCGTAGGCGATGGCGTCCTCCACCGTCTTCGTGGCGCCCGCGACGTCCTTGCGCGCGACGTGGATGTCGACCCGGTTGGACAGCACGTTGATGCGGCGGGAGCCCTTCACCCGCGCGAGCGCGCGGTCACTCGCCGCGAGCGCATCATCCAGGCGCCCCTGCAGCCGGTACAGCGTGGCCAGCCGCGCGGGCGGGTTGTAGTCCTGGGGCAGGTCCTTCTCGCTCTGCTCCAGCGCGGGCACGGCGCGCTCGGGCGTGCCCAGCTTCATCGCCGCCAGCATGCGGTGCGAATCAAAGACGGAGCGTGCGTCGGGGTTGGGCGCCTTGGCGGCCTCCGCCTCCAGGAACGCCAGCCACTCGCCCGCGAGCGCCTTCACGCCCGCCTCGTCCTTCTCCAGCTCTCGCGCGCCCACCCGCATCTCGTAGAGGCCGGAGCGGTCATCCCCCGACATCTCGATGATGGGAGCGCCCATGGCCTCGACCACCCTGGCCTCCAGGGCCACGCGCAGCTCCTTGCTCGCGGCCTGGTCCGGAATCGACAGCGCGCACATCAGGCCCATCATCGAGGCGTTGGCCCACGACAGCGAGCGCGGCGTGCCCGGCAACAGCTCCAGCGCCTTCTTCGCGCACGGCTCCACCTGCATCGCGCCGTACATCGCCGTCATCAGGGACTCCACCGCGCGGCCCCGACGGGACCAATCCGCGGGCGCCTCGGCCAGGGCCTCCGTCAGCGTCTCGACGGCCTCCGCCGAGCGTCCCTCGCCATAGAGCGCGTCACCGCGCGCCAGGAGCGCCTCCGCGCCGGTGATGCCGCCCTTGTAGCCGCGCTCACCGTCCTCGAAGAGCTTCACGAGCTGCTCCACCGTGGCGCTGCCGGCGAAGCGCAACAGCGGCTTCTCCTCGCGCGGGTCGATGACGTACAGCGTGGGCCAGAACTCGATGGGGAACTTCTCCTGGAACGCCGCGTTCTGGGTCAGGTCGGTGTTCACCTCCAACCAGACGTAGCGTCCGGCATGGCGCGCCAGCGACTTGTCCGACAGGACATACGCCTTCATGGAGCGACAGGTGTGACACCACGGTGCCCAGACGTCGACGAAGAGGGGGATGCCCTTCGCCTTCGCCTCGGCGAGCGCGCGGGCGTAGTCATCCTCGATGAACGGCAGGGGGGCTCCGGCATGCGTCGCATCCGTGGACACGGGGGTGTTCGTGTTCGCGGCGGTGCAGGCGACGAGCCCCAGCAGCAACAGGCAGGCGGCGTGGATGCGCATGGCGGCGGACCCTACCGCGCCCTCGCCGCTCTGTCCCTCAACGACATCCGCCACGCAAGCAACTGGGCACCCGCTCCCGCACATGCTCTGGTGTGCGCGGACCTCCGATGACGAGAGACCCCTACACCCTGCGTGATTCCCTCGCGTCCGCCCTGGACGCCCTGCCCGCCCCCGAGCGCTTCCCCGAGGCGTCGGACGCGGACCTGGCCCGGCGTCTGGCCGAGCGGCTGCGCAGGGACCTGCTTCCCCGCCTGGGTTCCGCGGACGCGCCCCTGTTGCTGGTGGCCATCGCCGGCCCCAACAACGTGGGCAAGTCCACGCTCTTCAACGCGCTGGTGGGCGCGCCGCTGTCGCCCGCGAGGCCCGAGGGAGGCCTGACGAAGCAGTGCCTCGCGGCGGCCCACCCGGAGACGTGGACGGGCGCGCTGAAGGACTTCCTCACCCGTCGGTACGACACGGTGCCCGTGGCGCCGGGAGCGCTCGCGCCCGTGGACCAGCCGGGCCCCGCGGGGCGGCTGTACCTGGTGCTGGCGGACGCGGTACCGCGCGGGCTGCTCGTCATGGACACGCCGGACTTCGACAGCGTGTACCGGGAGAATCGCGAGCGCGCGGAGGCGTTGCTCGTCACCGTGGACGTGCTCGTGTTCGTGGTGAGCCGGCAGACGTACCAGAACGCGGCGCTGGTGGACTTCCTGCGCGCAGCCGTGGGCCATGGGCGGCCGTACCTGCTCGTCTACAACGAGGCCTCGCGCGAGGAGGTGGCGCGTGGGCACCTGGACAAGCTGGCCTCTGACGTGGGCCATCCTCCGCTCGCGCGTTACCTGGCGCCGCACCAGCCCGACGTCGAGGCGGGCCTGCGGGCCCTCGCGACAGAGCCGCTGGACGGGAGTCCTCCGCTCGATGCCCTCCTGGGGGAGGCCGAGCACGCACGGGAGCTGAAGGCCCGGGCGCTGGAGGCGTCGCTCGCGGATGCGCGGGCGGAGCTGGAGGCGGTGGCGCGCGCGTCGACTCGCGCGGCGAGCGAGCCGGAGCGGCTGCGGCAACGCCTGCGTCACGAGCTGGAAGGCGTGGGACGCGCGGCGGCGCTCAAGGCGGTGCCCGCGGACGTGCTCATCGATGCCTTCCGCGACGAGTTGGATGCGCGCAGCCAGTTCCACAAATGGGTGCGGCTGCCCTTCCGGGGACTGGCCACGGCGCTCACGTACGTGAGTCGCAAGGTGCGCCAGTCCTTCACGGGGCCGGAGCCGGAGGGCTCGCAGACGCCCTCGCGCACGGTGGACGCGACGATGACGGATGGGGTGCGGCGGCTGGTGGATGCCTTCGCGCCGGAAGTCGCCGCGTGGCGCGGAGACCCCGAGACACGAGAGAAGCTGACCGAGGCCTTCGGGCCCGTGACGCTCGCGAAGCTGGAGGAGCCGCTGGGCTTCGAGTCCCTGCACGCCCACGCGGCGGACCGCGCCACGCTCTATGCCTACTGTCGCGAACTGGTGGCGGGCGAGCTGCAGGGAGGCATGCGCGAGGAGCTGCTCCAGGCGCTGACGACGCTGGTGTACTCGGTGCCGTCGGGCGCGGCTGCGGTGGTGACGGTGGCCACGGGCGGCTTCGGCCATGACGCGGTGGTGTGGGCGGGGACGCTGTTGTCCACGCCGCTGATGGAGCGCTTCGTGGACCTGCTGGGCGCCCAGGTGCGTGCCCGCGTCACCCGCAAGTGGGCGGACGCACATGGCGCCACGCTGGCCCGCGCGCTGGAGACGCGGTTCTTCTCGGACGTGCTCGGCCACCTGGATGGGCTGGCGGACGACTGGAACCACACCGCCGCGCGGCTGGAGGCCACGCGGGCCGAGCTGTCGTGACGGCTGGCGGGTGGACGAGCCGTCGTCCTCCTGCTCCAACGGGCTGGGAGGCGTGCGCACTGAGACACCGAGGCGACACCGCGCGGACGGACAGGACGGATGACATTCGGTCCGTGCGTGTGCGGCGACAATGCGCCATGCTGCGAGCGTCATGAATGGCTCGGACCCCGGAGCACCGGGCTCCCCACCTCCCGTCCTTTCCTTCCGCCACCTGCTGACCGACGCTGTCGGTACGTTCCTGGATGAGGCGGGGATGTCGTGCGCGCAGACGGCCGACTCCATCGGCGAGCTCATCGTCACGCTGTCGCGCTACCGCGAGGAAGGCGCACCGCTGTTCCCCATGGCCTTCATGGGGGACGACCTGGGGCAGATGCTCGCGCTGCTGGGCGGCAAGGACCCCATCGCCATCGGCATCGGGCCCCGCTCACGCGCCACCGTCCAGCGAGCCCTCAAGCAGTGCGCGCCGTTGGGGCAGGGGCGGTGGTGGGCGCTTTACCTGCTGCGGGTGCCGGAGGGCTTCGCCTACGGCGTGTTCCGCACGGACCCGTTTCCGCTCGCGGAGTCACCGCTGGAGCGACTGCGGCGGACGGAGGAGGCGCAGGCGGGGGTCGTGGGCGTGCTCCAGCTCGCGGACAACATGCTGGAGCTGCGCGCGGGTGGCGGGCTGTGCCGGCACGTGTACCTGTCGGGTGCGCGCGTGGAGGGGGCGTCACCTCCCGCGGTGCTCAACGAATTGGCGGAGGCCATCACGGATGGCGTGGCGAGCGCCAGTCTGGAGCGAGCCCGAGGGTTCTTCCGGCGCGTGCTCTTCGAGGTGATGCAGTCGTCCCATGGGGCGCTGGTGGCGGTACTGCCCCGGGAGCGCGCGGGCTCCACGCTCTTCGTGGACGGCATCATCCTGCCGCGCCCGTTGGACATCGTGGCGCTGCTGGACCGCTATCACGCGGACCCGACCGACTCGGCGGCCACGGCGGTGCGAGCCACCGGGCAGCTTTTGCGCGGGATGATGGCGACGGATGGAATCACCGTGCTTCGCGCGGACGGGTGCATCGTCGGGTACAACATCTTCGTGCGGCACCCGGAGTCGCTCGCGCATCAACCGTCCGTCGTGGGCGGAGCACGTCGGCGCACGTACGAGGTCCTGGGCGCCGCCGTCGGCACCGAGCTGACCGCCGCGTTCATCCGCTCCCAGGATGGTGACGCGGCCTGCCGTCGCGCATAGCAATTCCTTCCACTGCCTATCCACAGCGCCTGGTCTGGCCGACAATCATTTGTCAGACCGCCGCGAAACCGTCGTCTCTTCAACCGCCACCCAGCCATTTCAGAGACACGTGGCGGAAAGTCAAAGTGAAATCTCCCAGTGACAGCTCTCCCCACCAGCGCTCGAACGCGTCCACCAAGACCGGGCTTCTGGTGGGTATCTGCCTTGCCACGTTCCTGACCGCCCGGATCGCTGAAGCCTCATGCCCCGAAGGACAGACAACAACCTGCACCTTCGAAGGATGTGCGGGAACTTCAACATGCAGCAACAGGGAGTGGAGTGAGTGTGCGCCCACCCCGGCCTGCTACGAGACGCCGCCCATGGGTCTCCGGTACGTGACGAGCGGGATTGGGGCAGGCAAGGAGAAAACCGTCGTGGGCGTCCCAGACGCCGCCACGACAGACCCGTTCCCCACGTATCTATTTACCCAGGCGCAAAAGAGTCTGACTTTCACTGCGACCGCGGAAGACCCCAATCGGGGAGTCAAATCCGTCAAACTCACCGGCGAGCTCACTGTCTGGTGCATGTCGCCTCGCCGCAGTGTCTACAGCACCGAGACGCGCTCGGCGCAGACGTTCCCTCTCTCGAATGAGAACAGCGCCGCGACAGCCTCTCCCTCGCGCACCGTCTCCCTCGCAGCGACGTTCAAGTCGTATACGGAGGAGACCCGCTGCGCGCCCGGCCTTTTGCCCTACCGCATCGACCTCGCGCTCACGGCACAGGCCACCGACGGCAACAACAACGTCCTGAAGACGCCACTGCGCCGGTATGTGTTCGTCCAGTCATTCAAGGTCGCGACATTCAACATCCGCAACGGCAAGAACATGGCGAACCAGGACAGTGCCGACATGCTCGCCATGTACTTGGAACCCGATCACAGAGTGGACATTGTCCTCTTTCAGGAGACCAGCGAAGACACCGTTTCACGTCTCCTGATGCAGCCCTGGCTCCGAGAGCTCTCTCGATACCGAGCCCTCTCTGGGAACAACGATCTGGCCATCTTCAGCAGGTTCCCCATCGCGCAGAACGTGGTGGTCCCTTTTTCGCAGCCACTCAGGGACTACGTTCATCGATGGCACTACGTGGTGATGGACATGGGCGGATTCAATCCTCGGATTGCGAATCTTCACCTCATCGCGACCAGCGTCGCCGAGGAGCGAGACCTGAATGAATTCACCTATCGCCGACAGGAAATGGATGAAGTGATGTTGGTGATGCGTCCGCCAGGCCCTCCCTCCATCATCGCGGGTGACTTCAATGCGCCCGTCTACAAAGACGACCCGCCCTATACCTACATTCGCGCGGAATGGGACTCCCTCTACTTTCAACCACCGTACAAGCATTTCTGCATGGTGGCGGGCTGCGAGGTGACGCCGGAGCTTCTGCCCCGCTACAACCTTGACCAGATCTGGCTGGGGATGAGCACGCCGGGGTTCGCGATTGTCGACGCCTACACGGCTTTCGATGAGCCTATCTACGAACCCACGTTCCTCTCGGACCACCGCATGCAGGTGGTCCGCGTGCACATCAAGGAATAGTGGGGACAGGGGGAGTCGCGCCCTGCTCCCGATATGAGCCTCGGTTCTCCTCGAAAAGGAGGAGAACCCATGGTGTGCTGGAGCCATGAACTTCGTCTTCGTGGGTACCAGCCTTGGCGCCCGGGGAACAGAGACCCACCTGGTCAGCCTGGTGCGCGCAATGGCCCAGGCTGGCCACGGGGTGGTCACCGTCGCGCGAGAGGGGGGCTTCATCGCCAGGGAGTTGGAGTCCCATGGGCTCGCCGTCGAGCCCGGCGTCTTCCGAAACGCGGCGGATGTGAGGGGGATGCGCAGCGTGCTGCGCGCCATCCGCCGTACGCGGCCCCAGTGGTTGGTGGGCAGCTTCGGACATGAGTACTGGCCGCTGCTGATGCTGGGGGGGATGACCGGCACACCGGTCGCGCTCTTCCGCCATCTCAACAGCCGACTCAAGCCTATGTCCCGCCTGCTGCTACCCCGCTGGGCGCACCGATTCATCGCGGTCTCGGAGTCCATGCGCTCGAATCTGGTAGAGCAAGGTGTTGCCTTCGAACGGGTTCGGCTCCTCTACAATCCGTTGGACGTTGGCTACTTCCGCCCAGATGAAGAACGAAGGGCGGAGGCGCGTCGCGCTCTTGGAGTGAGCGCTGACGAAGTGCTCATCGGATTCGTTGGCGCGCTGAAGCCAGAAAAGGGAGCGTTCCGACTGGCCGAGGCCCTGAATCAGGCCATGCCACTTCGACCTGGGCTGCGCGCACTTTGGGTGGGCGAGGAGGCAGCGCATCCGCGATTGAGAGCGGCTCTCGCGCCAGAGCTCCACCAGCGACATCTCCTGCGTGGATGGACGAGCGACATGCGCTCCCTCTATGCCGCCATGGACGTAGCCACCATGCCATCTGAGTGGCTGGAACCCTTCGGGCGTGTCTCCATCGAGGCCCAGGCGTGTGGAGTCCCAGTGCTCGCCAGCCGCATTGGAGGATTGCCAGAAACCCTGCGGGAGGGAGAGACCGGTGGACTGGTTCCTCCTGGAGACGTCGCGGCCTGGCGTGACGCACTGCTGAACATGGCGGACATGGCGCCAGCTCGTCGGCGGGCGATGGGGGAAGCAGGGGCTCGATTCGTTCGAGAGCGCTTTGCCGCCGAGCGCATCGTGGAGGAGTTCTTATCGATGCTAGAGCCAGCTGGAGCCGGCCCCGCAGGTCGCCTGGGCCCTGGGGCCTGACGCCGGGCGTTCCGAGGACCGAACCGGCCAGTAGGGGTCTTGCGCACACGACGCCGGGCCGGGATTTTCGGGCTGTTCTGGATAACAGCTGCAACCTGTGTCGGTAGAGGCACAGGTTTGCTGTCCGGAGCCTGACCTCTCACGTCACATGGCATCGTGGACGCACAGATGGCCGGAGAATTGAGTTTGTCAGAGGCTTCCAGCATGCTGGCGCGGCCTTGAAATCCCCCTTGTTCCGCATCGCGCGATTCGCGCTCGCTGCCCTCGCGGTGTGCCTCGTGGCCCCCTCTGCGTGGGCCCAGAAGCTACCGGACGTCACCGTCGCCGGTCCGCCTATTGCCCCCGCGCTGAGCGAGAGCGGCCAGGGCCTGTGCGTCGCGTCCAACGTGTGGACGCGGCCCTTGGGCGAGTTCCCGCAGACACGGGGTACGTACCTCGACGGAATCAACGGGTTCTTCGAAGAACCCATCAGCAGGCAGAACCGCGTCACGACCGTGCTGCGAACGCCATTCGACTTGTCCAACAACCTCAACGATGGCCGTACGCTGAGCTACGGCGACTTCGTGAGTCAGGTCACCGCACCAGGATGTTCCACGGGTGGATGCAGCTTCAACGTCATCAACGACAACGATGCGTTCACGCCGTTCGTATCACGCTTTCGTGGCTACCTGAACGTCCCCAATAGCCTCGTCGGACAAGTACTGCATCTGGGGTATTACACCGACGACGCCATCAGTCTGGTCATTTACGACCGCGCTCAATCCTATACAGTCATCAACCGTCCACCCCAGCTTGGCTTTCCGACTTGGCGAACCACGAATTCCGTCACGTTCGTAAGCGCCGGGCTCTACGCCGTCGAAATCCTCTACTCGCAGGTCGGTGAGCACGCCGCGCTCGAGATGTCGCTGCACACCGGAGCCTTCACGGACTTCGAGCGAGCCGCCAACCAGCCTCCGATCATCAACCTGTACAGCTCCAACTTCCAACTGCTCCAGCCCGCGCAGTTCTTCCAGACGGAGAACGGCATCCCGTCCTATTCGACGGACCCCAACCGCTGCGAGCAGTGCATCCGCGCCAACGTCAACGCCCAGAACAACGGCGGCTGTGATCCCTACTACCACTGCAACTCCGCGGCCCTGTGCGCCCCTTGCGACTCCTCGCTCCGCTGCGGCGCGGCCTGCTCTCCCTGCGGTCAATCCACGCCCCTCTGCGCCAACATCAACGGCAACACGCAATGCGTGCAGTGCACGGATGATAGCCAGTGCCCCAACGGCCGCTGCGACCTGATCGACAACACCTGCCGAGGCTGCAACGGCGACGACGACTGCCCGACCAACGGCCGCTGCGACCTGAGCGACAACACCTGCCGAGGCTGCAACGACGACAACGACTGCCCGAACACCGGCCGCTGTGACCTCGGGACCAACCAGTGCTCGGGCTGCAACGACGACGCGGACTGCCCGGGCGCCGTCTGCGACGAGCCCACCGCCACCTGCGTCCCCTGCACCGACGATGAGCACTGCCCCGATGGCCAGGTCTGCGCGACCGACATCAACCAGTGCCGCGAGTGCAACGACGATTCGCAGTGCGTCCGCGGTGAAGTCTGCACCAATCACCAGTGCGCCCCCTGCGCCACCGATGACCAGTGCGCCGGCAACTCCTGCAACTGCTGCCCCAATGGCACCCAGTGCTCCGCACTGACCGCCGGCGGGTCTCCCTCCTGCGTCGAGTGCACCACCGATGACCAGTGCGCTAACGGTCAGAAGTGCGATCCGCTCAACGGCACCTGCGTCACCACGCTGCCCGAGTGCAACACCGCCGATGCCTGCGGCCCCGCCTGCGCCAAGTGCCCTGGCGAGCGCCCCTTCTGCCTCGACGGCGAGGTCTGCGTTCAGTGCCGCACCGACCTGGAATGTGGCGACGGCCAGTTCTGTCTCAGCGGCGAGTGCAGCACCTGCACCACCGACCGCCACTGCGGCTCGCGCTGCGAAGCCTGCGAGACGGACGCCCCCTTCTGTCTCTCGGATGGCTCGGTCCAGAACAGCACCTGCATCGGCTGCAGGAGCAATGACGACTGCGGCAGCGGCCAGTGCAACCCCACGACGCGCACCTGTGAGAACGCCGGCGCCTGCGCGGTGACCTGTGACGCGGGCCTCGTCTGCGATGGCGAAGCGTGCGTCCAGTGTTTCGCCGACGCGCACTGCCCCTGCGGCGGCACCTGCGACCTCACCAACAACACCTGCTCCTCTTCGTGCGAGGACAGCGGCGACTGCCTCGGCGTCCAGCACTGCTCGGCCAAGACGCAGGAGTGCGAGCGAGGCCGACGCAAGCCCGGCACCGACCCACAGGGCGGCGCCTTCTGCTGCGGCACCGCCGCCGACGCCACTCCGGCTGGCAGCGCCACCATCCTCGTCCTGCTCGCCGCGGGCCTCCTGCTCCTCCGCTCCCAGCGCCGCGTCCGATGAAACCCTTCCACCTGCCGCTCCTCCTCCTGGCGCTCGGAGGGGCAACCCTCGCCTCCGCCCAGCCGGACGCCCGCTTCGACGTGCAGCTGTTCCGCCCGTCCGCGGCGCCGCAGGACCTGGTTGTCGTCACCCAGTCCCGTCCGCTGTCACACATGTCCGTGGCCTTCGGCCCGTACTTCAGCTACTCGCTCAACCCCCTCACGCTGGTACCCGAGGGCGGAGACCTCGAGAAGATCAGCCTGGTGGGCAACCGCCTCCAGCTCGACGTCATGGCCATGGTGGGCCTGTTCGACTGGGGCGAGATTGGCGTGGACCTGCCGCTCATCCTCGCCCAGGGCGGACAGAACCTGGAGGTCATCGGCACCGAGGGAAGCGTGGAGAGCTTCGTGCTCGGTGACTTGCGCCTCTCCGGCAAGGTGGCCATCCCGGGCCTTCGCCGTCCCGCCGAGGGCAGGGGCTGGGGCGCCGCGCTGACGCTCAACGTGTCCTTCCCCACGGGCGCGCAGGACGCGTTCGCCGGCGAGGGCGAGATGACGTGGGCCCCCGGGCTCGTGCTGGACTACCGCTTCGGCAACGGCATCCTGCTGGCGTTCAACGGCGGCTTCTGGAAGCGGCCGGACCGCGTGTTTGACGGCGTGGCGCTGGGTGACATGGCGCCCTTCGGCCTCGGCACCGAGGTGCCCATCCTCCGAGGCAGCGGCATCACCGCGCTCGCCATGGTGAACGGCGCGGTGGGGCTGAAGAAGGCTCCTGGAACAGAGCGACAGATTCCCGCGGAGCTGCTCATCGGCCTGCGCTGGTACAGCTCCACGGGCGTGACGTTCACCTTCGGCGGCGGCGCGGGCTGTGGCTGCTCGCTCGCGTCGCCCACGCTGAGCTTCTTCACGTCCATCATCTGGATTCCGGCGAAGACGCGCGAGTGGGAGGCGCTGGAGCGCTTCAAGGAGCCGCCCGAGCCGGCACCGCCGCCTCCTCCGCCGGTGGACCCGGATGGCGACTCGGTGATTGGCGTGGGCGACAAGTGCCCGGATGTGCCCGGCCCCGTGGAGAACGCGGGCTGCCCGGACACGGACCGCGACGGCGACGGCACGGTGGACCGGCTCGACAGGTGCGCGGACCAGCCGGCGGGAAGCCGTGGCCGTGATGGGTGCCCGCTCGCGCGCCGCGACGGGAACAAGATTGTCATCCTGGAGCAGGTGAACTTCGCCACGGACCAGGACGTCATCCTCTCCGAGTCCTTCCCGATTCTGGAGGAGGTCGCCCGGGTGATGAACGAGAACCCGGAGATGGACCGGGTGTTGGTGGAAGGCCACACGGATGCCCGCGCGAGCGATGCGTACAACCTGGACCTGTCGCGCCGGCGTGCGTCCAGCGTGATGCGCTTCCTCATCCAGAGCGGCGTCGCGGCGGAGCGGGTGTGTTCGCAGGGCTTCGGTCGCAGCCGGCCGCTGTCCGACAACGCGACGGAAGAAGGCATGGCGCTCAACCGCCGCGTCGACTTCACCATCCAACCGCCCAGCGATGGCCCGCGTCCGCCCTGCCCCGAGGACCCGTCCGAAAAGAAGGGCAAGCGCCCCCGTACGAAGGCGCCGAGCCCCAAGGCCAGCCCCGCCGCGCCGAAGCCGTAAGCGCGGCGGCGCGGGCTCCGACAGCATCCGCCGCACGCCGCGCCCCTCAGCGAGGCGTCACGAACCTACGAAGCGACTCGCGCGCACGCGGAAGCCGCCGGCATCCACGGCACGGGCGGTCTCCACCGAGGGGCCCCGCACCACCGTCAGGGAACGACGAACTCCGCGGCGGAGCGGCGGCGACCGGCGACAACGGAGACCACCGCGCGCCCCTGCCCCACCGCCGTCACCCGGCCGTCCTGGGACACCGACACCACGGCTGCGTCCGACGTGAACCACTCCAGCGGCACGCTGTCGAGCACCACGCCGTTGCGATTGAAGGCCCGCGCCAGGAGCAACACCGACTGCCCCGGACGCTGGAACTGATGGTGGGTGAGGTTGAGGCCCAGGCGCGCGAAGTCCGCGGGCACCACCTGGACGGCGATGTGCCGAGCCAGATGCCCCAGGCTCGCGCTCACCGTGGCCGAGCCGGGCTTCACCGCCACCAACTGTCCCTCCTCTACCCGCGCGACCGACTCGTCCGACGAACGGAACTCCGGCACGGCGTCAGGAAGCGACGCGCCCTGCTCATTGCGCGCCACCACGCGCATCTTGATGACGCGGCCCACTTCCATGAAGTCGGCACCCGGCGCGCGCACATCCAACGAGTTCAGGATGATCAGGTCCAACGGCAGGGCCTCACGCACCTTGCCCCCCGTCACGCCGATGACCGTCTTGCCGGACTTGCGCACCGTCACCACGCCGTCCTGCACCAGCGCCACATCCGTCGCGGAGCTGGTCCACCGCAGCTTCGGCTCGGACATGCGCTGACCCTCGGCATCGAGGACCGTGTAGTCCAACTTCACGTTCTGCCCCGGCGTGCGCAGGAACTTCGACTCCAGCGGCTGGAAGGTCAGGGACTCGGGCGACGGCCCACATGCGCCCAAGAGGCCGAGCGCGAGAACAAGCACGGAACGAAATAGGAAACGCGGCGTCTTCACGGCGGCGGAGACAGACAACGAAGCGGGGTGGGAGTAGCGCCCATTTTAACCACGCCCCTCGCCCCGCGTGTGAACCGCGAGGCCCTCTTCTCACGGCCTCCGCGCCCGATGCCGTCCGCAAGGCACTCGTCCAGACAGGCGGTATCCGCTCGCCCCCTCAGGAGAAGAGGAAGTGGGGGACGTTGAAGTCACTCTCGGTGGAATCGAGGGACGCGACGATGTTGAGCCGCTGCCCGGGCTCCGCGAGGTCGACGACGCAGTCCGCCTTCGTCTTTCCCGCCCCCTGGATGACCCGGACGCGGGGTCTGGCCGCCTGCGCCGAATCCGTGGGCACATCCATCACCACGCCCAACTGCCCCCCAGACAGGCGCACCAGCGTCCCCACCGGGTAGAAGCCGGCCACCGCGGTGAACAGGCGGACCACCCTCGCATCGAACCGGGTGCCCGCCCGGTGGGTGATGAGCCGCAGCGCCGTGTCCGGTGCCAGCCCAGGATGAGGCGGCGCCGGAAACGTCAGCAGGTCGAAGGCACAGGGCACCGCGAGCAGCCGCCCCGCAAACCCCACCGGCCGATGCACCGGTCCACTCCACGCCGGCTGGAGGCAGTCGTGCGCGGCCACGACACGTTCCAGTCGACTGGCGTCCAACGGGCGCTGCAACAGCCGGAGCGCCGTCTTCAGCGGGCCCCGCCGCGCCAGCAACTCATGGGAGGCGCGGTCGAACTCCTGCTCCGGCGCGAGCGTGGTGGCCCCCCGCCCCAGGTCATGGAACAGCCCGCTGAGAGCCAGGTCCAACTGCTGCGCGCGCGACAGCCCCATCCGCCGCGCCATCAACAGCGACAGCACCGCCACCGCCGCTCCGTGCTGCCCCCCATCCACGTCTGTCCGGCGAAAGCGCGTGAGGCCCACCAGGAGCGACTCGTGGCCCACGGAGGACTCGGCCAGACGCAACAGCACGCGGCGGAAGCGCTCGACGCGCACCTGTCCCTGCGAGGTGATGACGTGCTTGAGGAGGACGACGAGCCGCGCGTAGTAGCGCAACATCACCTCGCGCGGGGTCAGCACGTTCGTGGAGGACAACACGTCGCGCAGGCGGATGGGCCCCAGCTTCTCCTGGAGGATGGCCCGCGGCTTCCGCGCGCGCCGGTGCTTCTGGAAGGCGACGAGGAAGGCGCGCAGGTGCTCACGACGCAGGCCCGAGCCGAAGGAGATTTCCTGCACCTGGAGATGCTCCAGATAACGCCGCAGCGAGACGGCCGTCTCCAGATGCTCCTCACCCAGCTTCATCCTCGCGCCGTTGAGGAAGGGGATGCCGCCCACGCATTGGAGTTCCACCGACTTCTGTCCCCGCAGCTCCGCGTCCAGCAGCGAGCCCAGCTCCTCGAGTGCCTCCTTCACGCCCGCGCTGTCCACGTCATGCAGGGACACCGTGTTCAGACACCGAACGACGACGCCCATGAGCCTCGGGCCCACCTGTGCCGCGTCCTCCCGTGTCGTCGACGTGTCCATGTCTCCGCGTCCCCCGACGTCCGTCCGTCGGCTTCAGCCCACCGGGGCCAGTTGCGCCAGCGCTTCCCGACAGGCCTGTTTCAGATTGCGCGGCGCGAAGAGCTTGTTCGCCACCGCCTCCAACAACGGCCGGGCCCTCGGGTCTCCGAGGATGCCGATGCAGTGCGCGCAGTGGGTCTTCAGCTCGATGTCCTGCGCTCGCTCGAAGGAAGACCGCAGCGCAGCACCAGCGAGGGGGCCTCCCAGGTCCGCGAGCGCGCGCAGCACCGCCATGCGCTCGCGCAGCTCCATCCGCGCATCGAGCCGGGACACCAACGGCCCCACCGCCGCATCCACGCCGTAGCGCACCAGCAACACGAGCGCCGCGCCACGCACCCCCACCGCGGGGTCCGCCAGGAGCTTCAGGAGCGGCGAGCGCTGGGCCTCCACGTCGCGAGGACTCAGCCGGGACAGCAGCGCCGCGCGCACCTCCGGTCGGGGATGTCCCAGCAGGGCCGCCGTCAACGGCAGCGCCTCCGGTCCCGACTCGCGCAGGAACTGCACCCAGTCCAGGTCCGCCTCGCCCAGGGACGAGGCCCGCGCCACCAGGATGTTCAGCGAGATGCCCCGGCGCACGAGCAGCTTCGCCAGGGCCCCACGGGCCTCGGGCGAGGGCAGCTCGAAGAGCAGGTCCGTGACGCCCTGGAGCGCATCCCGAGGCAGCGCGCTCACCAGCTCCAACACGCGCAGCAGCAAGCCCGGCTGGGCGGTGGCCTGGGCCAGCGCGAAGCGCGTCTTCTCCCGGAAGAACAGCCGAGTGACGGCATAGAGGTCCGGCGTGCGCGCGTCCGAGGCCCGAGCATCCCGCGTCATGCCCTGCACCACCTGCGACAGCTCCGTCCAGCGGCCATTCGAGACGAGGCTGGAGAGCAGCTCCCCCATCCACGCCAGGAGCTCCGAGCGCTCCTCCTCGCGACACACCGCGAGCAGGCCCCACACCACCCACAGGCTCCGCTCGTGCACGCCTTCGCCGCCCCGCTCGCGCTCCAGCAGGGCTCGCAGCTCCGCCAGGTCCGTGTCGCTCGCGCCCGCGAAGGCCGGCGCTTCAGAGCGCACCAGGTCCTGTGCGCTGACAGGGGCCAGCACCTCCGCTTCCAGTCGTGCCAGCCACTCGTCGTGTCCCACGGGCCGACGGCGGCCGGAGCCCGAGGACTGGCGCCGCGTGAGCTCCGCGAAGAGCTGCTCCTCGCGCTCGGCCAACTGGGCTTCGGCCTGCGCGGACTCGCCCGTCTCCGCCGACGCGGGCACCTCCGCGACGACGAGCTCGATGTCCTCGAAGCCCCGCTCCCAGAACCACGTATAGAAGTCGTACTCCGGAGGCAGCGTGCGCTGTAGCGCGCGGTGCCACATCCCCAGGAAGGCGCTCAGCTCCTCCGAATCCAAACCCGGTTGCAGCAGCACCTCCTGTACACCTTCCAGGAAGAGGGGCCGCGTCACCGAGTCCTTCGCGGACGCCGACTCCACGAGCACCACGTCTCCCAGGAGCAGCGCCGAGGAGCGAACGTGCAGCACCACCGCCTCGCTCGTCACCTCGTGGTAGCGCCGCACCGCTTCGATCAATCGCTGTTGGACTTCCACCAGCGCGGCATGCCCCTCCGCGTAGAAGCGATAGGCGCCCAGCACCTTGTTCAGCGCGTGGCCCACCTCCGTCGCGGCGTCCCCCGGCGAGAGCGCGGGCAACCCCACGGCGCCTGGAGCTATTGTCTGACCTCTGGAAGCGGGAGTGGGCATGGCTGGCAATTCATTGGAGTCCCTCCACGACACTAAAGCCAGAATCCAAGCACCACCAAATGAAGGTTGTCTTTCATGAACGAGGCGCGTGGGCGCCCAGTGCCCCCAGGGACTGGGTTGCCAGGGCTTCGCCCTCGCGCCACCCAGCGAGTCGGGCGCGCTCCCGGGCCCGCTCCAATCGCTCACGCGCCTCGTCTGCCCTGCCCCCCGCACCGAGCAGACGCCCCACGTCGTAGTGGATGCGCGCGGCCTCCTGCGCATCGCCCCCTGCTCGGCCAGAACGAGCGCTCGCTCCAGTTCAAGGTGTCGTCTACCCCGCCGGCGCGAGCCACCTCAGGCGCGGCATGCTGCCCGTGGGACGAGGCCCCTGCGCCAGGGCCAGCGGCTGGACGTAGAGGCCCCGGCGCTCTCGCGTCCACCACGCTCCCGTGCGCCGACGCACCTCCGCTCCTGTCATCCGGTAGTCATGGAGCACCGCGCGAACCTGCCGGGGCGGCGCGTCCGGGAAGGGATTGCGCTCGAGCAATCCCAGCACCTCGGGAGCGCCTTCGAGCAGTCGAGCCAGGAAGGCGATGAACCAGCTCGGCGGAGAGGAGAGCGCGGCGAACCACATCTGCCAGTCGAGGCGAGGTTGGTGCGGGGCCACCTGCTTCGGCGGCTGGTCGACGTCGCCCACCTTGTAGCGAAAGCGATAGGGCTCCCAGTGCTCGCCGTCGTTGGACCCTTCGACGACGATTTCCGGTCGCTCCACCGTCATCACGCTGAACAGGCCATAGCGATTCACGGAGCGCAGCGGGCGCGCACAGCCGTGCAGCCACGTCAGGGGACGGAGCACTTGCTCCGGGAGTCGTGCACCTCGCTCGAAGCGCAGGAGGATGTCAGCGGCGCCGAGCAGGAGGAGCGGCGTGAGCAGGACTCCACTCCAGTGCGTCCGCGAGCGCGCCGGAGGTGGGCCCTCGGGAAGGAACGGAAGCATTCGTCGCAGGGCGGCGTCATCCAGCAGCCACACTCCCAACGCCAGGGACTGGAGATTGAAGAAGCCATAGTTGCCCGTGGCGGCGATGGCGGCCTGCAACGCGGAGAAGGCTCCGAAGGCGAGCTGTCTGGGTCGACGGGGTGTGAAGACGAGGAGCGGCACACCGGCTTCCAGCGCGAGCACCATCGCTGTCGAAGCCTTCTGGAGTGGCTCGGGCAGGTGGTGTGCGTACCAGCCGCCGCGCGTGGGCAGGGGCGCTGTCTCGTAGTAGTGCCGACAGGCTGTCAGCTCGCGCCACGTCCTGTCCCCCGACTGCCACTTGCTGACACCCGAGCCGAAGTAGAGGCGGAACACGAGCAGTCGGAAGAGGAACACGTCCAACGCACCGGGTGACGCACGGCCCAGGCCCGGGCGCAGTCCTGGTGGAGCGGTGAGCGCGGACAGCAGGCCCATCTCCAGCAACAGGACGTCCCACTGGAACGAGAGGAACTCCCGGCCCACCGCCGCATAGGAGAGATACAGGCCCCACAACAGGGCCAGCGCGCTGCGGGGCGCGACGTTGAAGAGGACCGCGAGGGAGAGGAGCTGACCCAGCGTGCAGCCCCGCACCAGCGCCGCGTCGGAAGCGCCGAACCAGAACACCGTGGGCAGTCGTCGCCAGCGCTCCCGCGCGGGTTCGGCCTGTCGCCGTTCCTCGCTGACCAGGTCCTTCACGGGGCGGATGCCTCGCGAGCCGAACAACCCCAATACCTGTCCTCGCAAGGACGTGAAGGCGATGAAGAACGTGCCGCCCATCAACCGGAGGAAGAGCCAGCGCACCTGGCGGAGGTCTCGCGGTGCCACGGTGCGGCCGAAGAGCCAGCGGTCCACCCGTGATGCCGCGCGGCGATTGCGAGCGATGACGCCGTAGGCAGCCTGGGACAGGCCCAGCACTCCGGGCAGCAGCCCCACTCTCGCCATGCCGTGCGTCAGCCAGCGGGGCGACCGGGTAAGCGCGCGGAAGACCGCCTCCGCGCCCTGCGACACGCGGCCCGAAGGCTCCACGAGCTGCGTGGCGCGACGCATGTTCCGTCGCGGGATGCCGAGCAGCAGGAGGAGCCAACTACGGCCTGGGAGGAAACGGACGCGTCCTTCGGTGTGCTGTGCCCAGCGCGCCACCCAGCGGCGGCAGAAGCCGCAGTCGGCGTCGTAGAGCAGCAGCGGTGGCGGACGCGTGAGCCACTCCCGGGCGGCGACACGTCCGTGCGTGTGAGAACCCACCATGGCTGAAGCATGGAGTCGGCGGGTGGAGTTGGCCGCCCTTTGGCGCGGAGGCGGTGGCCGCTCCGGGGCCGGGGTGCCGAGCGAGCAAGCGCGGCATCTCGTGGGAGGCCCTGGACATCGGAGCGGGGTGCCTAGCTTTCACGGCATGAGCGAGCCGAAGGGGAAGGCAAAGCGACTGGTCGAGGTGGCGCCTGGCATCCACCACTGGACCTTGAATGACAACCGCATCGGCGGCACGCGCAGCGATGCCTACGCGGTGGTGGATGACGATGGGGCGGTCATCCTCATCGACCCACTGCCCATCGACGAAGCGGTGCTGCGGGGACTGGGTGACATCTCCGCCATCCTGTTGACGGCGGGGAATCACCAGCGTTCGGCGTGGCGCTTCCGCAAGGCGTTCGGCGCTCCGGTGTGGGCGCCGGAGAATGCATACGGGCTGGAGGACAAGCCCGACTTCATCTACGTGGCGGGCGACACGCTTCCGGGGGGACTGCTCCCCTTCCACACGCCCGGTCCCGCGGTGGCCATGTACACGCTGTGGATGCAGAAACATCCGCGAGGCATTGCCTTCATCTCCGACCTGTTGACCCACGAGGGCAACGGCACGCCGGAGTTCATCCCCAGCGAGTACCAGGACGAGCCCCTTCGCACCCGACAGAGCGTCCAGCGCATCCTGGACCACCTGGCCGTCATAGACATCGTCTGCTTCGCGCACGGGGAGCCCATCCTGTCGGATGGAGCGAATGCGCTGCGGCGCGCGCTGCAGGAAGACATGGACGCTCCCGCCGCGCCGTCACCCTGAGACTGAAGTCCCCGAGTCACCAACGAGGACGGCTCAGTGCGCGCCCTCGCGAACCAACACGTGGCCGTCCTGGACACCTGGCGGGACGAGGTACAGCGCCTCTCCCGCTTCCGCGCGGTCCAACAGCGCGCTCAGTGCCGGCAGGTCCGTGACGGCGATGCGCCTCGTCGGCTCCAACGACAGTCGACGCTCCATCGCCTCCGCCACGCGCGCGCCGTCGGACACGTCCGTCTCGTAGACGAAGGTCCGCTCGCCGTACTCGTGTCCCCCGGGAACACGGCCCACCAGTCGCAAGGGCCCCAGTCGCGCGTGGACGCGCACACTCGGATTGTCCCACTGAGCCACGCCACGCAGCCGCGTCGCACGCAGCATGCGCAATGTCAGCGTCTTCACCCAGGCCCCCGCCCCCGTCCCCGGCAGGAAGCTCAACAACGACACGCCGATGAACAGCCCCGGCGTCATCGACGGCGCCGCGTAGTACGCCGCGCCGATGGCCGGCTCCTCATCCGCGAGCCCCAAATGCACGCGCAGCTCCGGCTTCAACATCCGCGCGGGGCAACGCAGCAACCCAATCGCTCCCGGCATCAGATACAGGTCCGACAACACCCAACGCGGCACACCAATCCCGCCAAAGGCGAACTGGTTCAACGCCAGATACTGCGTCGCCAGCTCCAGATTGCGCTCAGCGGGCATATACGTCGCCGGCAACCCCAAGGGCGACAGGCACATCGACTCCGCGTGTTCACCCGCGCCCAGCGCCATGAGCGACACGCCCGAATGCGCGGAGAAGAATGCCTCGGCCTGCTTCGCCAGTGCCTCGGTGTCACGCATCGGCTTCGATGTCCTTCGCCACGGCTGACAGTCTCGCCTCGTCCGGAATCCTCACCGCGCCGTCGTCCACCCACGCCCGCGACACGAGACAACGCGAGGAACCTCCGCCCTTCTCACACAGCTCGCTCATGTCGAGCGACACCACACCCATCCCCAACGCCTCCACCCGCGCCTTCACCGACTCCGGCACCACGGACGGCGCAAGCAAGTCCCTCCCCACCGGCAACCCATTGGTGGCATAGCGACGAATCTCGTCCTCCGTCACCGTGAGCAACCGCTGCTCACCGAAGCGCTCGCGCAGCAGCGCATACGACTCGGCGGCGATGACGTCCGGACACACCAGCATCCGGTCCACGGCGGGCAACGGCAGCAAGGCCATGTTGCCGTGAAACGCGGGCTCACGAACCCGAACCCGCACCACCTCGCCTGGAATCCAGCGCGACGCGGCCTCCAACCCCTCCAGCGTCGTGCGCCCACCCCAGAACAACAGCGTGGCCCCGTCGAAGTGCGCCACGTCGCCATGGGCCTCCCAGATGCCCTCACCCGGCTCCATCACCTCGAACCCCATGCGCCGCGCCAACGAAGCCCAGTGTTCCTTCTCCGCCTGACGGTGCGCGCTCATCATCCGAGGCAACACGAACGCCGGCGCCCCGCCCTCGCGCGCCACCACCTGTCCGCACTCCGCCGCGTACGGCATGCCCGTCAGCAGCTCCGACGGCGACGACAGCGCCACCACCGTGCCGCCACGCGCCTCGATGGCCCGCGCCAGCTCCAGCCACTCACGCCGGGCCTTGCGCGCATCCACCTGCCCCGCCTCGCGACTGCGGAAGTTGTTCCGCCCTCGCAACGCCCAGCCTCGCCCCGGGGGCGACATGAGGAAGAGTTCCATGACCCCTCCGCTTCTACCCCTCCCCCACGCATGACCGCCACACCACGTCCCGCCATTGAACGCTGGCGCACGCCTCGTCACATTCGCGCTGGCCCTCCGCACGACGCCAGGACAGGCTGCCCCTCACGTGGACGAGACGAGCCTGCCCGAACCCGAAGCCTTGCGGTCCCTCTTGAAGACCGCCCTGGAACTGCCACCGCTCCAGCCGCATGCGGCGCGGTTGGAGCGCCTCGTGGACGACTACGCGCGCGGCGTCGCGAGCAGGGACGCTCCGCTCTCCGTCGCGCTCGTGGGCGCCACTGGCGCGGGAAAATCCACCCTCCTCAACGCCCTGGCCGGACAACCCCTCTCCCGCGAGGGCGTGGACCGCCCCACCAGCACCGCCGCCACCGTCTTCGCCCCGGAAGGCGCCGCGGCGGACACGCTGGCCCAGACGGGCGCTCGCGTGGCGCGGTACGTTCCCGGCCCCCAGGCCCTCTGGGGCGGACAGGTGTTCATCGACACCCCCGACCTCAACAGCGTGGCCACCACGCATCGCGACGTGGCTCGCGCCGCACTGGAGCGCGCGGACGTGGCGCTCGTCGTCATGCACCGGGGCAGCGTCGCGGAGGCCACGCAGGTGGAGTTCCTCGCGGAGTTCGCCCGCCGCCGCGCGCTCGTCTTCACCCTCAACTTCGCGGACGAGCTGTCACCCGAGTCTCGCGACACGCTCAAGGCACAGGTGCGCCGCGTCGCCGCCGAGCAGTTCGGCCTTCCCCCTCAAGACGTCCCTGTCTTCGCCATCAGCGCGCTGGCCGCCAAGGAAGGCCGCGACGTGTCCGGCGAGTTCGGCCCGCTGCTCTTCCACCTGCGCGGGCTCGCCACCCAGGCCATCGCCGCGCGCGTGCGACGTGGCAACGCGATGGGCGCCTTGGAGGAAGTGTCCACCCGCGTGAAGGCCGCGCTCGACGAGACAGATGCACTGCTCGCTCGGACTCGCGCCGCGCTGGACTCCGGCCTGGCGAAGGCCTCCGACGGACTGCGCGAGGACTTCGACGCGCGACTGCGCCTGGCCCACGGACACCTCGCGGCGGAAGTGCGACGACAGGCGGGAGGCCGCTTCTGGGGCCCGGCGGCGTGGGGCCTGCGCCTGTCCCTGTGGGGCGCGAGCGGCCTGGGCGCGGCGGCGCTGGTGAGCCGACGCAGCCTGCCCGCGGGACTCGCGGTGGCGGCGGCCTCCACGGTGGTGGACGCGGTGCGCGGACACACACGCGCGCGGGCCGCGGAGAGCGCGGTGATTGAGCCCTTCGACGACGACTTCGGCGTGGAGTCCGCGGCGCGCACCGCGCTGGCCGAGGCGCGCAGCGTGGCGCGAGCCGGAGGCCTGGAGCCGTCGGTGCTCGGCGTGCCGGACGTGGACGCGATGCTGGAGGAGGTGCGCGCGGCTCGGGCCTCCGCGTGGCGCTACACGGCGACGACGGGCGTGGCGGAAGCGGTGGCGGGCTGGTGGCGCACCGCGCGCTGGCTGGTGCTGCCGCTCATCAACCTGCCGCTGCTCGTGCTGCTGGGACACGTGGGCTACCGCGTGGTGCGTGCCTACGTGGAGGGCCCCCTGTTGCCGCTCGACTACTTCGTCAACGCGGGAGCCCTCTTCGCGCTGCTCGCCGGGGCAGGCGCGATGCTGGCCTCAGCGAGTCTCGCTGGGGCCGCTCGCCGTGCGGGCGCCGGTGGGCGCACGCGCTTCGTCGAGGCCCTGGCCACCCTGGGCGGGCGGCTGGGAGAGGCCGTCGATGATGGCCTTCGCCCCGGGCGGGAGGCCGCGCGGCGCATCCTGGCGCTCCGGTGACATGGACACCACCGGCTGACCCGGCGTGTGCGAGCCCTCCGTCGCGGCCATGAGCGTGTCGCGACCGGAGTCACGGCAGATGGGCGCGGCCACGCGCGTCTCGCGCACCGGGTCTCCATAGCCAGCGATGCGCGCGGGCACGGACGGGTTGTTCCAACCCTTGCCCACCTCACGCGCCACCTTGAAGTGCAGGTGCGCGCCGCACGCCCAGCCGGTGGAGCCGGAGAAGCCGATGAGCTGCCCCTCCTTCACGCTCTCGCCGGGCTTCACCACCACGGCGCTGAAGTGCAGGTACTGCGTCTCCAGCCCGTCCCCATGTGAGAGGACGACGTAGTTGGCGTAGGGCGCGAACTTCTCGTCGCACCCGCCCTTCGAGCTGTCGCCGCGAGCCAGCCGCACCACACCTTCACGCGCGGCGACGATGGGCGTGCCTTCCGGCATCCGGAAGTCCCACGCATACGTGTCGTTGTGTTGGTGACTGCCTGTGTCGTGTCCCTGGCTCACCGTGTGGATGCGCCCACACGCGAACGGAACGCCGACCTCGGGCATGTCGCCCACAGGGGAGGCAATCGAGTTGGTAACCGCTGGCGCCGTGGCCAGGAGGGAGCCGACAAGGAGAGCGGAGGAAAGGTTCATATCGGGCCGGCGGACAACGGAGACAAGTGGCAGGGGTATTTCCTGGACCAATTATCTCGCGCCCGCGTGGCCTATCACCAGGGACCCCATGGCCCGCTCGCTCGTCCGTGGGGCCTGACGCCCTCGACGTCGAGTGACGAGTCCGCCTCCAGCGGGCGGGCACCTGTCTCCTCGCCTGCTCGACGAGGCGCCGCGAAAATGCCCAGGCGAGCCTCGCGCGGACGACGGCGCCCTCGTGTCTCACCTGCGCCACCATGGGTGGCACCGTGGATCACCCTCCCTCACCAGCAGCCGTGACATAGTGACTGGTCACTCATTAACATCGGAGTTATGCTTTCGGCAGATGGCCGTGAAGAGCGCATCCCCTACTGAAGGGCCACCCCGCCCTCCCCGCCGCACGCAGCAGGAGCGCCGCGAGACGACGCGCCGCAAGCTGCTGGACGCCACCATCGACACGTTGGTGGACGCGGGGCACGCGCGCCTGACGACGGTGGAGGTCGCGAAGCGAGCAGGCGTGTCCCAGGGCGCGCTCTTCACGCACTTCGATACGAAGGAGGAGCTGCTCGCCGCGGCGGTGGAGCACCTCTTCCCGCGAATCATCCAGGACTACCTGGCCGGTGTCGGCGCGCGGCCGTCGAGCAAGGACCGCATCGCCTCCGCCGTGGACATGTTGTGGGCCGCGTACCAGCGGCCAGAGCTTCAAGCGGCCATCGAGTTGTATGTGGCCGCGCGCACGGACACGGCGCTCCAGGTGGCGCTGGCCGCGGTGGATGGGCCGCACCGGGAGAACCTTCACCGGGTGGCGCGCGAGCTGTTCCCCGAGGCGGCGACCGCCTACCCGGAGTTCGACTCCGTGGTGGAGCTGGCGCTGGACGCCGTGCAGGGTGCGGCCGTCGGGGGAAGCGCGCGTCCGGATGACCCGGCCCACCGCCGCATGCTCGATGCCCTCACCCGCTTCATGCGCAGTGCTTTCTCTCCACCTTCGACACGTCGACCGCGCCAACGCCACCGCTCCTGAGCATCACGATGGAGGTGTCCCATGGACGCCGTACACATTCCCGACCTCATCACTCCCGCCATCCCCGTCTTCATCCTGACGGTGGTGGCCGAGGCGCTGTGGGTAAAGAAGCTGCGTGACGAAGGCCGCGAGGTGGCGGGACACACCCTGAAGGACTCGGCCGCCAGCCTCTCCATGGGCCTGGGCAACGTGTTCATCAACGTGGTCTGGAAGGGCATCGCCTTCGCCGGCTACCTGGCGCTCTACAACCTGACGCCGCTGCGCGTGGGCACGGGCGTGCTGGCCTGGGTGCTGCTCTTCTTCGCGGAGGACCTCTGCTACTACTGGTTCCATCGCGTCCACCATGAGAGCCGCTTCTTCTGGGCGTCGCACGTGGTGCACCACTCCAGCCAGCACTACAACCTGACCACGGCGCTGCGGCAGACGTGGACCAACCCCACGGGCTGGGTGTTCTGGGCGCCGCTGGCGCTGCTCGGCTTCTCCCCGGTGATGATTGTCGTCCAGCAGTCGGTGAGCCTGCTCTACCAGTACTGGATTCACACCGAGGCCATCCACCGGCTGCCGCGTCCGCTGGAGTGGGTGCTCAACACGCCGTCGCACCACCGCGTGCACCACGCGTCCAACCCGCGCTACCTCGACAAGAACTACGCGGGCATCCTCATCATCTGGGACCGGATGTTCGGCACCTTCGAACCCGAGGGTGAGAAGCCCGTCTACGGCCTGACGAAGAACCTCCAGACGTACAACCCGCTGCGCATCGCGTTCCACGAGTTCTTCGCCATCGCCAGGGATGCGATGAAGCCGGGCTCATTGAAGCAGCGACTGAGCTACGTCTTCCGCAATCCCGCGTGGAAACCGGACGAGCGAAGTGCGCCGCCCGGCAGTCCTCCGGCGACGGAGCCGGTGCGCCCTTCCGCCTGAGGTGAAGACCCTCCAGGGGTGCCCCTGACTCCCTGGGGAGTGGCGGGTGTTGAGCACTGCGCCCTTCCCGGGTGTCGAGTCCTCGCGTCGCGCGCGTGTTCGGCTTCCCTCACGCGAGCGGAGGCGCTAAGCCAGCCGGCACTTTTTTCGCGCGAGCACCCCCAGGAGGAGGACGAGTCATGACCGAGCGTGAGCTGTGGGAGCGGTACCAGCGGTATCTGAGCGTCGTCCCGTCGCTGGGGTTCTCCCTCGACGTCTCGCGCATGGGCTTCGCCGCGGACTTCCTGGAGCGGATGCGTCCGCGCCTGGAGGAAGCCTTCTCCCAGATGGAGGCGCTGGAGAAGGGCGCCATCGCGAACCCGGATGAGAACCGCCGCGTGGGCCACTACTGGCTGCGCGCCCCCGAGCTGGCCCCAGAGCCCGCGCTCTCCAAGGATGTCACCGACACGGTGGCCGCCGTCCACGCCTTCGCGCGCGACGTGCATGACGGAAAGCTGAAGCCACAGAAGGCGCAGCGCTTCACGCATCTGCTGTTGGTGGGCATCGGCGGCTCGGCGCTCGGGCCGCAGTTGGTGGCGGACGCGCTGACGTCGCGGGACGACAAGCTGCGGGTGTCCTTCTTCGACAACACGGACCCGGATGGGATGGACCGGGTGCTGGGACAGCTCGGCGCCCAGCTGGCCGAGACGCTGACGGTGGTCATCAGCAAGTCCGGCGGCACGAAGGAGACGCACAACGGCATGCTGGAGGCCGAGCGCGCCTATGTGGAGCAGGGGCTCACCTTCAGCAAGCACGCGGTGGCCGTCACGGGCGCGGGCAGCGAGCTGGACACACACGCGAAGAAGCAGGGCTGGCTGCGCACCTTCCCGATGTGGGACTGGGTTGGCGGACGCACGTCGGTGATGTCGGCGGTGGGCCTGCTGCCCGCGCGGCTCCAGGGCCTGGACATCGACGCGATGCTGGCGGGCGCCCGGGAGATGGACGTGGCGACGCGGCAGCGTGACGCGGTGAAGAACCCGGCGGCGCTGCTGGCGTTGATGTGGTTCCACGCGGGCGACGGCAAGGGCCTGAAGGACATGGTCATCCTTCCGTACAAGGACCGCCTGCTCCTGATGTCGCGCTACCTCCAGCAGCTCGTCATGGAGTCGCTGGGCAAGGAGAAGGACCTGGACGGCAAGGTGGTGAACCAGGGCATCGCCGTCTACGGGAACAAGGGCTCCACGGACCAGCACGCGTATGTGCAGCAGCTGCGCGAGGGCGTGCCGAACTTCTTCGCTACCTTCATCGAGGTGCTGAAGGACCGCGACGGCGAGTCGATGGAAGTGGAGCGCGGCATCACCAGCGGGGACTACCTGCTGGGCTTCATGCTGGGCACGCGCCGCGCGCTGTTCGAGAAGGGCCGCGAGTCCATCACCCTCACGGTTCCGGACGTGAGCGCGCGCACGGTGGGCGCGCTGATTGCCCTCTACGAGCGCGCGGTGGGTCTGTACGCGAGCCTGGTGCACATCAACGCGTACCACCAGCCGGGCGTGGAGGCGGGCAAGAAGGCGGCGACGAGCGTGCTGGAGCTTCAGAAGAAGCTCACTGCGCGCCTGCTGGATGCGCGTGCATCGGCGCGTTCGGCCGAGCAGCTCGCCAACGACATCGGCCAGCCCGACGAGGTGGAGACGGTGTTCAAGGTGCTGGAGCACCTGGCGGCCAACCCGGGGCGCGGCGTGCAGCGCTCGGGTGGCGCGAGCCCCTCCGAGGCTCGCTTCCAGGTGAAGTAAAGCGCACCACGACAGCCCGGCGTTCGTCCGCGCCGGGTTCTCGCGGGTTGCCTCAGAGACGCGCCTCTTCATGAAGCGAACCCCTCGGGAGCTCGCTTCGAGAGGAAGTGACTTGAGGCACGAATCCCGGCGTCCGTCCGCGCCGGGCTCCCGCGTGTCGCGTCAGCCCACGCCCCAGAGGCGACGCGCCTCCTCGGCGATGAGGTCCGGGTACTCCTCGGGGAAGAAGAGCTTCGCGCCGGGCACGCGCCGCACACCTCGCGAGGCGCCGAACGTCTGGTCCAGGTAGTCGGCGCTCGACTGCGAGAAGATGGTGTCGCCCGTTCCCCAGAGGATGCGCGTGGGCACGGTGCACTTCTGGAGCGCCGGCCCGATGCCCGCCAACGCGTTGGCCTCCAGCCCGAGTGTGTACGCATGCGCCTGCGCCTTGCCGCGCGGCGAACGCACGAGGGGCGCGAAGTAGTACTCGATGGCCTCGTCCGTGGGCTGGGAGGGATTCGAGTAGCACATGCCCCCGAAGCCCTTCTCGGAGCGCGCGAGCGCCTTGTCCGCGAGCCACGGCGCAAGCCACGCATCCACGTACTCGCCCTTGCGTGCCATCTCGATGACGGGCAGCACCGCGGCGGGCGGGCACTCACTCTCCACATCGCAGTTCGTCAGCAGCAGCGTCCGCACGCGCTCCGGATGCCGGGTGACGAGGAGTTGCGCGATGGCGCCCCCACTGTCATTGGCGATGACGTCGACCGACTTGATGGCGAGCCTGTCGAGCAATTCGACGAGCATGTCCACCTGGGCCTCGGGCGCGTAGCTCTGACCCTCCGCGACCTCGGTGTATCCGAGCCCCATGAAGTCAGGAGCGACACAACGCCGGTACGGCGACAGCCGCTCGATGGCGCCGCGCCACTGGAAGCTGTTCAACGGGAAGCCGTGAAGGAACAACGCGGCCTCACCCGTGCCGCGCTCGACGTAGGCGATTCGCCCGAAGCGACTGTCGAGGTAGCGCCGGGAGGCGTGGTAGGCCGCCGCGTCCAAGGTGCCACCCTGTTGCGCGGAGGTCCCGCCGGTCGCGCGAGGCACGCAGCCGGAGAGCGTGCTGGCCGCCAGTGCTCCCGTGGTGAAGGCGAGGAACTCCCTGCGACGCAGTCCGTGCGTCACTACGGGGTTGCGGGGCAATGCGAAGTCCTTGGAGCTCATTCCCGAAGTCATTTCCTGAAGGGGTGTGGAGCGCGGCGGGTGTCATGCCGTGCAACGGCGGGACTTGTAACCAGCTGACCCCAAGGCCACTTGGTGAAAATTGCTCACGGGACGCACGCGCCCATGCGTCCCGGAAATGGGAACGCTGGGGTTGCCCCTGGACCGCCAGCTGGGACTTTGACCTAGGCTCGCGGCATGAGTCGTTCGACGGGACTCCCCACGCCACCCTCTCCCCCACGTCGGGAAGTGGCGCACGCCGGACTGGTGCGCGTCTTCGCGTATCACTGCCCCGCGTCGAAGGGTGCCCCAGTCGAACCGGAGCAGTTCACCCACACCTCCATCTCGCTGGTGCGCTCGGGAGTGTTCGGCTTCCGGAGCGAGCACGGGCCCAGGCTGCTCACCACCGGCTTCGCGATGCTCGCCAACCCCGGGCAGCAGTATGAAATCTCGCACGAGCACGCCGGGGGAGACCGCTGCATCATCTTCCGCTTCGACGAGGCCGCGCTCGAGGAGCTGGTGGGGAGTCCTCCTCGCGGTGCGCCTCGCCAGTACTTCACGCGGTCAGTGCTTCCGCCCTCGTCACGTGTCGAAGCGCTCCGACACCTCGCCGAGAAACAGCTCGCCGCTCATGGCGCATCCCTGGGCCTGGAGGAGTTGGGGCTCGCGCTCGCGGCGCATGTCGGAGCGCTGCTCGGCCGCGCGCCCAAGCCCGAGGCGACTCGCGACAACCGTGCTGCTCGGGACAGCGTCTACGCCGCCCTGCATGCGATTGAGCACGACTCCGCGCGCGAGCTTCGACTGGAGGAACTGGCGCGCGTGGCCGGCTTGAGCCCGTATCACTTCCTCCGCGTGTTCAAGCGCGAGACGGGTGTGACGCCCCATCGCTTCCTGCTGCAGACCCGCGTGCGACGCGCGCTGGAGCTGCTCCGCGATACCGAGCGGCCCGTGACGGACATCGCCTTCGACGTGGGCTTCGGAGACCTCTCGAACTTCATCAACACCTTCCGCCGCGAGGTGGGCAGCTCTCCCGTGCGCTTCCGCAAGGTGACTCCGAAGGACTGGGCCGACACCGTGCGAGCGTCTTCGCGCGGGTGATGCGACTCACGGTGCCTCGCCCGCCGTCGGCGCTCGCGAGTTCGTCCACCGTGATAAAGGGCACCTGCGCCTCCTGCTGGGAGAGGACGCTCCAGAGCCGTCCCCGACGGACGCCGCGACAACTCCCCGCGCGACGCACGCGTCCTGGAGTCGGCCCGGCGCTGAAACGAGCGAGGCGACTATCGCGTTGCCACCTGTGTCCCCGCGAGCCCCGCCTTCTCTCGCCGACACACCTCCGCCACCCAATCCGAAACCGCGCGCACACGCGGGCTGCGCTGCAAGTCCTTGTGGAACGTCAGCCACAAGGGCCGCTTCGCCAGGACTCCCGCGCCCACGCGCGTCAACCGAGCGTCCCGCTCGCCCGAGAGACACGGCAGCAGCGCGACGCCCAGCCCCGCCGCCGCGGCCTCGCGCAACACCGCGGTGCTGTTGCTCTGGAGCAATCGCCGTCCCCCCGCCGTGACCCGCTTCAACTCCTCGGACTCCTCTCCAGACGTGAGGGCCATCCGGTAGACGAGCACGGTGTGCTCGCGAAAGTCCCCGGGCCGAGGTGCGCCCCGGCGGCGCAGGTAGCCGCGCGACGCGTACATGGCGAAGGCAATCTCGCCGACCTTGCGCACCACCAGCGCATCGCCTCGGGGCGGTATCAACCGCAGCGCCAGGTCCGCGTCGCCTCGCTGGAGGTCCACCACGTCGGTGCCCACCACCAGCTCCAGGTTCAGGCCAGGGTGGCGCGCATGAAGCTCGCCCAGGTGCGCGGCGAGCAGGGCCTGGGCCAGATACTCGGTGGCCGCGAGTCGGACGGTGCCCTCGGCCTTCGCTTCATCGGAGACGGAGTCGTGAAGCAGGCGGAGCGCGTCCTCCATCTCCCGCGCCCGCGCCACCACCGCCTCGGCGTCCTCCGTGAGCCCCAACGTGCGCGAGCCTCGCAGCACCAGCCGCGTGCCGAGCGCCTTCTCCAGCGCCGCCAGCCGCCGTCCCACCGTGGTGGCGTCCACCCGCAACTCCCGGGCCGCCCCGGCGAGCGAGCCCTGGCGTGCCACGGAGAGGAGGTAGCGCAGGTCGTCCCATCGCATATCCATGCCTGCAATGGTGCAGCAAAGCCCTGCATTCCCGCAGCACTTCCGGCGCTATCTCGGACCCTGGAAGCGGCGGCTCCCTTGGCGGCCCCGCGCGAACGACAGGAGAACGCGATGTCCATGTCACATGCGACGGCGCTGGAGCAAGACACGGTCCCCTCGGTGCGGAGCATCCCCCAGGAGGACAGACTGACGGCGGTCACCCAGGGCACGAGCCCGGGCGTCCCCTTTCGACTCAAGGCCCAGGACGGCTACCCGCTGGCCGCAACCCTCTTCCCCCACGAAGGCGCGGAGGTCGGCGCGGTGGTGCTGCTGGCCGGGGCCACGGGAGCGCGTCAGCGGTACTACTCGCGCTTCGCGTCCTTCCTCGCGCGCCGGGGCTTTCCCACCGTCACCTTCGACTACCGGGGCATTGGCGGCTCACGCCCAGACACCCTCACGGGCTTCGGCGCGCGCATGGAGGACTGGGGAAGCCAGGACCTCGCGGGCGCCATCGCCGCGATGCGCGAGCGCTTCCCGGGGCGACGCCTGCTGATGGTGGGCCACAGCGTGGGTGGCCAGTTGCTCGGGCTGGCGGAGAACGCTCGCGAGGTGTCCGCGCTGCTGAACGTGGCGACGGGCTCCGGCTACTACAAGCTCTTCCCCCAGCGACTGCGCATGGCGCTCAACTGGCGCGTGCTCACGCCCGTGCTGACGCGGGCCTTCGGCAAGCTGCCGGGCTGGGCGGGGACGGCGGAGGACCTGCCCGCGGGCGTGGCCGCGCAGTGGGCGCGCTGGTGCCTGTCCCCGGACTACCTGCTCAGCGAGGGGGGTGAGGCACGCCGCGAGGCCTTCGCGTCGCTGTACCTGCCGCTGCGGGCCTACAGCTTCTCGGACGACCCCATCGCCTCGAAGGCCTCCGTGGAGCACCTGCTGTCGTTCTACGCGGACGCGCTGGTGGAGCACCGCCGGCTGACCCCGAAGGACGTGGGCCAGGCCATCGGCCACTTCGGCTTCTTCCGGGAGAACTTCCGCGACACCCTGTGGGAAGACGCCGTCGAGTGGCTTGCCATCCAGGCGCTCACCCCGCGCCCCGTCAACCCACGGTAGCCCCCACAACCGGCGCGGGAGCCGCCGTGTGAAACAGGCGTCAGGTGTCGCGCGGACGGCGTTGGCTCCCGGGTGACCTGAAGTAGAACCCGGCTCCATGGAACTGGAGCTCAAAGGCAAGGCGGCCCTCGTCACCGGCAGCAGCCGAGGCATTGGACGGGCCACGGTGGCGGCGCTGGCTCGCGAGGGCGCACGGGTGTGTCTCAGCGCACGGGGCGCGGAGGCACTGGACGCCGCCGCGAAGGAGCTGCGCGCGGCGGGCGCGGACGTCGCCACCGTCGTCGCGGACGTGGCCACCCTGGCGGGCGCCGTGGCGGCGGTGGACGCGGCGGTGCGCGCGTTCGGCACGCTGGACATCCTCGTCAACAACGTGGGCGGCAGCGGCGGCGCGGGCGCCTTCGACTCGGCCACGGCGGAGCAGTGGACCGCCGTGCTCGACCGCAACCTCATGTCCGCCGTGTGGTGCAGCCAGCGCGCCGTGGAGGTCATGCGCGCGAAGGGCGGCGGCACCATCGTCCACATCAATTCCATCTACGGCCGCGAGTACGCCACCAGCGCGCCCTACACCACCGCCAAGGCGGGCCTCACCGCGCTCACCAAGGAGATGGCCGTGGACCTCGCGCGCCACCACATCCGCGTCAACGGCGTGGCGCCCGGCTCCATCCTCTTCCCCGGGGGAAGCTGGGACAAACGCCAGAAGGCCGACCCGGAGAAGGTCGCGAAGATGGTGAAGGACGAGCTGCCCTGGGGTCGCTTCGGCTCGCCCGAGGAGGTGGCGGACGTGGTGACCTTCCTCTGCTCGGAGCGCGCTCGCTGGGTGACGGGGGCCACGCTCCCCGTGGACGGCGGACAGGGCCGCGCCTTCTGAACGGGCCCCGGACACGGCGGGCCAGAGCCCTGGATGGCGCCAGCCGGACGCCATGCTATGGAGGGCCCTCCCCTGGGGTATTCCGTGCTGAAGCTTTACAAAAAGGAAGGCGACAGCCTCCGTTTCTGGGAGGTCTGGGTGCATGAGGGCGTGCTCACCACGCACTGGGGCACCGTGGGCGAAGTGGGCGAACAGAAGGACACGCCCCTCCCCCCGGAAGAGGACCCCGACTTCGCCATCGCCGACGCCGCCGGCCCGCTCATCGAGCAGGACTATGACGAGCCCGAGCTCGACGCCATGGCCACGCTCATCGTCCAGTACCCCATCGAGGGCAAGGGCACGGGGCACGACGTGGAGAAGCGCGTCGCCATCGAGGAGCTCCTCACGGATGCCCTCGGCTGGACGGGCAACGGCGAGGTGGAAGGCGGCGAGCTGCGCGACGGCTTCCTGCGCGTCCACTGCCAGGTGATGCACGCCGACGCGGCGGTCCGCACCGTGCTGCAAGCCCTCGACTCGGAAGACATGGTGGATGACGTCAGCGTGCTCGTGGCCAAAGGCGACGAGGAGCCTCGCGTCATCTGGCCCACCACGCCCTGAGTGCTACCAGCGCGGCGGCGACGCCACCGCCGCGCTCGCCTGGGTGACAGCTCCCGAGCAGGTCCCCGGAGCCGTCCCCAAGGGACGTCACGCCCCCGCGGGATGCACCGCCGGAGCCGCCTCGACTCCGGCGGAGATGCGGTGCCAGAGCTGGTGCGAGGTGAGCAGCAACGCCAGGGTGACGAGGGGCGAGATGGTGTTGCCCAGCGGGTCCCCCATCGCCGTGTGGGACACCGCCGCCGCCACGAAGTCGATGGCGAAGCCCGCATAGGCCCACTCGCGCAACGTGCGAGACCCGGGGGCCCACAGCGCCACCACGCCCAGCAGCTTCGCGATGCCCAGCATGGTCCGGAAGTAGTCCGGGTAGCCCAGGTGCTGGAACGCCGCGACCATGTTCGGCGCAGCGGTCAGATACAGGAAGGCAGAGACCGTGGCCGACAGGGAGACCAGTCCGGTGACAACCCAATACGCGACTTTCAGCTTCATGCTCACGCCTCCAAGGACCGTATGGGCTGACGAGCAGCCCCCCGCGCGAGACGATACGGGTTACAAATCCGCCGTCGCAAGCGGGCCACTCTGACCCGCCCCCTCGCCTTCGACGAACCGTCGGCCATCATTCGCCCGGTCCGGCCTGCGACCCCGGTCCAGTTCGTCCCGGTCCAGCATGCCGTCCTCGTCCCGGTCCACGCCGATGCGCCGCTCGGAGCCCGCGGGCACCACGGTGTACGTCAGCTCCGCGCCGGGCCGCGCACCCGCCAGCAGCAGGTACGCCCCCACCTTCTCCGAGGCCCGGTCCGACTGGAACACACCGCCGCCGAGATAGGCGAAGCCGCGCTCCTCGCCATGTCGGCGCCCCTTCACCACCAGCCCCACCTTGCCCTGCTCCGCCAGGGACATGAACTGCAGCACCCGGGCGAACTCGGAGGGCGTGGCCGTCGTCAGGGTCACCTGCTGCCCCACCGCCGCGTGCGAGTCCTTGCTGTCCGGCCCCGGCGGCAGGAACATGTCCGTGGCCGAGCCGCGCGGCAGCTCCGAGCCCGCGAAGGACAGCAGCAGCGCGACGAGGTCCGCCACCTCCTGGTCGCTCTCCGGATTGAAGGTCGGCTCCGTGATGAAGCGCGCCAGCGAATCCACGCTGCCGTCATGGATGAAGGCGAAGCCGGACAGGCTCTCCTTCTGCGTCAGCTCCATGCCCACCTTCTCGTAGACGTTGCGCAACTGCGGCACCTTGAGCGTGACGTTGGTGCTGCCATCCGTGGACACGAGCGCGTGGTGCGACTCGCCCGTGGCGCCCTTCTGCATGGGCATCCACATGGCGCCGGTCCACTGCATGTCGACGGCGAGGCCCGATGGGAAGGTGTGGCAGGTGTTGCACGCGAAGAGGCCCTGCGCGAGCAGGCGCGGCGGACGGAACAGCGCCATGCCCCGCGTCGCGTCGCCATTGGGCAGCGGCTGACCGGCCGGCGCGAAGCGGCCCGTCGTGTAGTGGCCCGTCAGCGGCAGGTTCCGGGGCAGCGAGTTGTCCAGGTTGCGGAACGGGTTGGGCGGGAAGGTGAGCGTCGCGAGGAACGAGCGCAGCTCCTTCATCTCCCGAGGCGTGAGCTGGGCATCGTCACCCTGGAGGCCCTCGAAGGCGGGGTTGAACTCCTCCAGGCTCGCCCGGTCTCCGCGCCAGTGCAGCGGCTCCTTGCCGATGATGTCCTGGAGCGTCTGCGTCGTCATGGGGCCCTTCATCGGGTGCCACGCCTCGAAGGGCGGCAACGGCAGGCCCATGCCCAGGTTCTGCCCGGCCAGCGACTTCACCGCGCCCGTCGGGTCTCCCAAATCCCAGCCCAGCCGGTCCATGCGCCCGTCGATGTGGCACGACGCGCAGGACACGTGGCCCAGGCCCGACGTCTTGTGCGTGTCGTACAGGTGCTTGCGGCCCACCTTGAGGGCCTGGGGCGTCGGGTCGAAGAACTCCACCCGTGACAGCTCCTTCAGCCGATCCGTGCTCAGCACGGAGATGCTCGCGCCGAAGCGGTTGAGCACGTAGAGCCTGTCGCGCGAGTCGTCGGACACGATGCCCGTGGGCCCCTCGCCCACCTCCACCTGTCCCAGCCGCGCGCCACCCAGGCCCACGGCCACCACGTTGTTGGAGCCCATGCCCGTCACGAAGGCCCGCGTGCCGCGCGAGTTCCAGGCGATGCCGCGCGGGTCTCCCACCGACAGGTTCCGCACGGATTGGGGCACCGTGGGCGTGGAGTAATCGAGGTGCGGGTTGAGGTCATGCACCGAGGGCGACGTCGGCCGGCGCGGGTCCACCACCGCCATCAGCACGCGCAGGAAGCGCCCGTTGACGTTCGGCTCGAAGCGCACCTCGTTGCGCGCGTCTGTGCCCACCACCGTGACGGAGCCGGAGGGGTGCACGGCCAGCGCCATGTTCGCGTTCATCAGCCGCGTGGCGTAGCTGACGTCGAGTGACGCCGCGTCGATGATGGCCAGGTCGCGGTCCGGCATGTCCCAGCCCGTGAGGCGACCGGAGGCGGCGGCATTCGCCCCGCTCACCAGGTCCGTCCAGTCCGCGCGGTTGTCGTCCAGCCACTGGCCTCGCGTGTTCTTGCGCACGATGAGGCCCACGGGCGGAGGCGGCGGGTTGGCGGGGTTGAGCGCGGGGAAGAAGGTGGAGCCCGCGTTGGGCGGCGGGTTGATACCGCCATAGGGCCCGCGCGCGTCGCTCACGGCGTTGGGCGGGTAGGCGTTCGGAATCAGCGAGCCACCGCCGAGGATGGTGCTGCCATTGCCGGACTCGAAGATGGCCGCGTAGACGAAGCGGCCGTCGGGGCTCACCGCGAGCGCACGCGGGTCCTCGCCCTTCAGGGTGATGCGCCGGGGCGTCGCGTCCGGACGACGCGGGTCCACCACCAGCACGCGGTTGACCTGGGAGCAGGTGATGAAGGCCCGCTCCGGGCGTCCCGCGAAGACGACGTCCGCGGGCTCGTCATCCGTATAGACAGTGGCCGTCACGGTGCCGCGTCGCAGGTCGACGATGCTCACGCTGTCGGAGATGTGGTTCACCACCCACGCCTCGGTGTTGCTCCGGGCCCGCACCGACACGGGGTCCAGGCCCACGGGGATGGAGGCCACCAGCTCCAACCCACGCCTCGACGTCACATCGAACACCATCAGCCGGTTGTCGGCCGTGTTCACCGCCAGCAGCAAATTGCCATCAGGGGTCAGCTCCAGCGGGTGAACGTGGGGGTCCTCCCAGTTCACGAACGACTCATCGGCGTGAGACATCCCCGGGAGCAGGAGCGCAATGAAGCACAGCAGCAAGACCGCGCGTCGGATGACAGCCATATCGGCGACCTCCACGTCAGGAAGAAGCGGTGCTTCTCACTGTCTTGCATTTATCAACGCGACGGATGCAACTCCTTGCGTGAGAAAAAACGCATTCCTACATCTACCCCTGCGGGGTGCGTCCTCTCGGGAATCAAAGATTCGAGCTGCCTGGAAAACGACTCGGGGCGTCACACACGCCAAGCAAAGGCAGACACACAAGTCCATTTACCCACGCCAAAGCGGACAGAACCGCGACACCCAAAAATGCGGGCGTCACGCAAGAAACCGCCCCCATGGCGTTACAAGCCCGTGCTCCATTGAGACAGGATTTTTCTGTCTCACGGCGTCGCATCCGGCGGAGTGTCTCCGCCCTGGACACATCAGCCGTGAGTGTCCGTCGTGGCCGAGCCCTCGGGCCTGGGGCGGAACACGCGGAACAGGAGCGCGATGGACGGAATCACCGTGAGCGCTCCCACCCCGAGCGTGATGAGCAGCAGGCGCTGCGTCGCGGGGCTCGCCGCCGCGCCCTGCAGCGTCACGTCCGGCACCACCAGATAGGGATACTGGGACGCCGCCCAGCCCAGGACGATGAGCCCGGCCTGGAACGCCGCCGCCAGCCGCGCCCACTGGAAGCGACGCGTCCACAACAAGGCGAAGGCCGTCACCGCCGCCACCCCCGTCGCCGCATGCAACGCCAGCGCGAAGGGTGAGCGCGACAACCCCTCCCACACCCGGGGCGCGCCCTCGCGCGCGAGCAGCAACACGGCCACCGCCGCGACGAACACGGCCACCCCCGCCCCGAGCGCGCGCCTCCTGAAGTCCTCACGCAGCTCCGCTCCAGACGCCTCGTGGGTGAGGAACACCGCGGCCAGGAAGGCGAAGAGCGCCAGCGCCAGCACCCCCACCGCCCACGCGAAGGGCGACAGCCACGACGCGAAGAAGCCGCTCACCACCACCCTGCCCTCCACGCGGATGGAGCCGCTCGCCACCGCGCCCACGCACATGCCCAGCAGCAACGGCGCGACAATGCTCGCCGCGCTGAACACCAGACCCCACTGCCGCTGCGCGGCGTCGCCCCGCATGTCGTACGTGCGGAAGGTGAAGGCCGCGCCCCGGAAGACGATGCCCAGCAGCAGCAATGTCAGCGGTACATGCAGCGCCACGCTCAGCGCCGCGAAGGCGCGAGGAAACCCCGCGAACAACAACACCACACCGACAATGAGCCAGATGTGATTCACCTCCCACACCGGGCCCATGGCGTGAGCGATGAGCGCCCGCTGCTCCGCCTTGCGCGGCCCGAAGGACAAGAGGTCCCACACCCCGCCGCCGAAGTCCGCGCCCCCAAACAACGCGTAGAGCACGAACGTCCCCGCCAACACGAAGCCCAGCACCGCGTCAGTGGACATGGGCCTCGCCTCCCTTCGCGTCAGGGCCCTTCGGCTCGCGGTCCGGCAGCGTGTCCGCCACCTGCCGCTTCAACAGCGCCACCACCACCACGCCCAGGAACACGTACACGACGGTGAACGTCCAGAACGGCGCGGCCAGATGAGGCACCGGTGTCACCGCGTCCGCCGTGCGCATGACGCCCCGGACAATCCACGGCTGCCGCCCCCACTCGGTGACGAGCCACCCCGCCTCCAACGCCACCAGCCCGAGCGGCCCCGACACCAGCCACGCCCACATCATCTTCCGACCCGACGGCCACGCCTTCCTCCGCCACCGATACGCAAGCGTCACCAGCGCCAGCAACGCCATGGCGCTGCCCGTGCCCACCATCACCTGGAAGGCGACGTGTACCTTCGCCACCGGCGGCCATGTGTCGCGTGGGAACTCGTTGAGCCCCTTCACCTCCGCGTTGGGGTCGCCAAACGCGAGGATGGACAGGCCGTTGGGGATGTCCAACGCGTGGGAGACCGTGCCCGTCTCCACGTCGGGCAGCCCGCCCAGGCGCAACGGCGCGCCGCGCTCCGTCTCGAACTGCCCCTCCATCGCCGCGAGCTTCACCGGCTGCGCCTTCGCCACGTGCTTGGCGGACAAGTCGCCCACGACGGGCTGGAGCAGCGCGGTGACACACGCGAGCGGCAGCGCCACCGACAGCGCCTTGCGATGGAAGGCCGAGCCTGGATGGCGCAAGAGCACGAAGGCGTGGATGCCCGCCATCGCGAACGCGCTCGCCTGATAGCAGGAGAGCAGCACGTGCGACGTCTGGGTGAGCCAGCCTGGGCTGAACATCGCCTTCAGCGGTTCGATATCCGTGGGCCCATGCGGCGTGGCCACGAAGCCCGACGGGTCATTCATGAACACGTTGACCAGCGTGACGAAGAACGCGCTGGCCGCGCCGCTCACCGCCACCATGACACCGGAGAACAGGTGCAGCCCTGGCGACACCCGCTCGCGACCGTACAGATAGATGCCCAGGAAGATGGCCTCGGTGAAGAAGGCCACACCCTCCAGGCTGAAGGGCAACCCAATCACCTCGCCGTACTGGCCCATGAACTCCGGCCACAGCAGGCCCAGCTCGAACGACAACACCGTGCCACTCACCGCACCCACCGCGAAGAGGATGGCCGTCCCCTTCGCCAGCTTCTGGCTCAGCTTCCGGTAGTCGGAGTCTCCGGTGCGCCGCGCCTTCCAGTCACTCAGCACCATGAGGACTGGCAACGCCACGCCCGCCGCCGCGAACACGATGTGGAACGCGAGCGACAGGCCCATCTGCGCCCGCGCATAGAGCAGGTCCGTCATGAACATCAGAATACGTTATGCACAATTGCCGCGCATTTAGAGATTCTACTTCCCCAGCGAAGCGGGGCTCGGAGCCTGCCGGGCGGGCACGAGCGTCTTCACGGAGTTCTTCGCCACGGCGGTGGCCAGGGTGGTGGCGAAGATGAGGATGAGCTTGCGGCCCAGCTCGGCGCCCACCGGGCGTTGGTCCGCGCTGGAGGCCAGCTGGTCCGGGTGCGCCCATGCCCGCTGGAGCGCCTTCCGGCGCTTCTTGCGCAGCACTTCCCCCCGGTGGCGGGAGCGGTAGATGGCCAGGCCCACGCCCGCGCCCACCAGCACCATGGCCACGGCGCCCGCGGCCACCAGCGCGCCGGTGTGCTGCTTCACCTGATAGCGGACGTCGAGGGCGCGCCCGCGCCGCCGGTCCAGCTCCTCCAACGTCAGCAGGAGCTCATCCCGGATGCGGTCCGCCGTCTGCTCCACCTGCTCGCGGTCATCCATGCCACGGGTGATGCGGTGGTCGACGTGGCGCTGACGCTCCACCAGCTCGTTGCCCCCTCGGCCGTTGCCATTCATTGCAGCGTCTCCCGCGTGAGCTGGTAGTCGAGCTTCAAGCGCTCCTGGGTGTGGGTCAGCGGCTTCTTGGGCACGCGCTTGCTGCCCAGGAAGAGCATGCCTCCGGCGATGGCGAGCAACACCACGCCCACCAACAACACGCCCAGGGCGGCGCGCAGGGGCAGGGCCAGGCCCAGCGCCACGAAGAGCACGGCCAGGGACGTGAGGGCGAGCACGGCTCCCGCGCCAATGAGGATGCCCGCGGTGCGCGCGGCCTTCAGCTCGTCGCGAAGCTCCTTCTTGGCGTGCAGCACCTCGGCGCGCACCAACAGGCGTGTCTCCGCCAGGGCATGCCGGATGAGCTCCGCCGTGGAGAGCGACTCCAGTTGGCTGCGCTCCAGGCGTTCCGATTCGAGGTCCACGGCTCACGTCTCCCGCGCTCTGAGGAGGGGGACTCCCGGGTGCGCGCCCGTCCGCTCGGCCGGCACCTGGCCCCACTCCTCCGGACAAGGTGGGCAGGGCGGACGAGCGCGCAAAGCCCGCCTGGAAGTACAGGGCCGGCCCGCCTGGTCGCCTGCCTGGAGCGTGTCGATGGGCTAACGGCGACGCTGGTGGGCCAGGGCCGTGGCCAGCGTCTCGCGGACCTGATGGGCCCGGAACAGTCGGTCCGCGGTGTCCACCAGGTTGTCCACGTACAGCACCTGCTTGCGCAGCCGCGCGGGGAGCGCGCGCGTGCCCAGGTGCGCGCCCAGCAACGCGCCCGTCAGCGCCGCCGCGACGTCCGCTTCTCCACCGCAGCGCAGCACCAGCGCCACCGCCTCGCGGAAGTCGTGGGGCACCTTCAGCGCGGCGTACAGCGACGTCAGCAGCACGGGCACCACGTGCGAGGGCAGCCCGTCCACGCCCTTCAGCTCACTGGGAGGCACGCCCACCTTGCGCAGCTGCGTCAACGCGCGCGTGGTGTCCCACGTCAGGAGCCGGGGCAGGTGCCGCACTTCCTCGGCCAGCCCCTTGTCATGCACGGCCGCCGTCAGCGACAGCTGCTCGCAGAAGGCCGCGGGCGTCAGCGGCTCCTCCTCCATGCCCAGCGCGGCCGCCTGCGCGAAGGCGGCGGCGGCGGCGGCGCAGACCGGGTCCTTGTGGGTGATGACGGTGAGCACGCCCGCGTCGTGCGGCAGCCGCGCGCGCTGACCGCTCTCCAGCAGGCCCACCACCAGCGAGCGGCTGAGCACCGACGGGCAACGCGTGCCCAGGGGCGCGCCCGCGCTCATCCACGGCGTGCCGCTGGAGAGCCGCTGGAGCGACTCCGCGAGGCTGCGAGGCGGCTGGAGGATGATGCCCTCCTGCCACAGCCACGCCAGGTGCGCCGCCGCGCTGCGCCCGTCCACGCGGCCCTCGCGGATGACGCTCTCCGCCGCCGCCAGCAGCAACTGCGTGTCGTCGCTGAACTGGCCCTTGGCGAACTTGCCGCGCGGCCTGGGCGCGAAGTCCTCGGCGAGCCCCGGCAGCCGCGCGAGACTCGCGGGGGGGATTCCGCGCAGCGGAAAGCCGAGCGCATCCCCAATGGCGAGCCCCACGAACGCCGCATGGAACCTGTCCTGGCGCTCAGAGGGAGTCAGCGGCATGGAGTCGAGGAGATTAACCGAGGCTCAGGGCTGGACGGACAGGGAGAAGCGCGCGAATCGCGTGAAACGCGCACGGCTTCCGGTGAAATGACACGCGTGGGGACTTGACTCGCGAAGGAGGAGGCCACTCGCGTGTTTCACGCGAGCGAATTCCACGCCATACACCAGGACGCCCGCCGTCATCACCATCCACCCTCCTTGCCTCGTGCCCCCCGCCGTCGCACGCGGGGGTGGGCTGACTACCGCAACCAGCACGCGCGCGGCAAGCCCGAGCACCCGCATGCATTCGCGCACCTGCACACGTGTCCAACTCCGGAAGCTTTCGTGCCGCCACTCACACGGAGCGCATGGCGCACGAGGAACGCGCAGGTGGCAGCATCACGCGGGAGTCGGCACACGCGCCGTCACGCGTCACGCGTCGTCGCGGCCCAGGTTGACGACGGCCTGCAAGCGCGCCAGCACCGCCTCCGCGCCCTGGTGCAGGTGTGTCCCGTCCCAGAGTGCGGGTGTGGAGTGGCCGCCATGCAGCGTCCAGTCCAGTTCGGCTTCCGCGTACACGAGGTTGCGGAACACGACGCGGTCCTCCAGTGCGTGGTCGACGATGTAACGGCGCGCCGCGGCGGAGGGCTTGTCGGCGATGCGGTGGAACAGCTCGAGCGGGGCAGAGGTCATGGCGCCGTCACGGGGAGGAAGAGGTCGGCCAGGTCCTTGCGGGAGCGGCCGACCAGGTCCGCCAGTGTGTACCGGTCCAGCACCGCGAGGAAGGCCTCCCGCGCCTCCGCCAGCACGCCCTTGAGCCCACAGGCGGGGGCGATGGGGCACGTGTTGGTTTCACGGTTGAAGCACTCCACCAGCTCGAAGTCGGGCTCGGCCGCGCGCAGCACCTTGCCCACGGAGATGTCCTTGGTGGCGCGCGCCAGCGTCACGCCTCCGGAGCGCCCGGCTTTCACCTCCACGAAACCCTCGCCTGACAGCGTCTGCACCACCCGCACCAGGTGGTGCTTGGAGATGCCATATGCGTCCGCCAGCTCCTGCGTGGACGCGAGCCTTCCGGGGCGGGCGGCGAGGTAGAGCAGGACGCGCAGCGAGTAGTCGGCGTGGAGGGTGAGGTGCACGGTCAGCGGGCTCCGACGGCCTCCACCCTGGGGGCGCTCGGCAGGAAGGCATCCGCGTGGAGGTCCTTCAGCGAGAGCCCCGAGAGGAAGAGCTTCTTGCGCAGGGATAACACCAAATCGGAATCGCCGCAGAGCCACGCCCGGTAGCCCACGGGCTTCGGACACTCCGCGCGGATGAGCACGTCGAGCGCTCCCTCGGCCACGTCCCGGCTTCCTCCCGTCAGCACGCCAGGTCTGTAGTGGAAACCCACGTTGCGCGCGGCCAGCTCGCGCAGTTCGTCCGTGAGGTAGAGCCCCTCGGGCGTGCGCGCGCCGTGGAAGAGCCAGATGGGGCCGGTATGCCCCGCCTCCAGCGCGTCGCGCACGATGCCGTAGAGGGGCGCCAATCCCGTGCCGGTGCCCGCCAGCAGCAGCGGCTGCTCGGGGCGACCGGGCACGTAGAAACAACTGCCCGCTGGCCCCTGCACCGCCATGGCGTCACCGACGCGCGCTTCCCGGACCAGCCAGCCACTCATCGCGCCGCCCGGCACCAGACGCACGTGCAGCTCCAGCAGGCCCTCGCGCGGCAGGCTCGCCAGGGAGTAGCTGCGGGCCAGCCCATCCGCCCGCAGCAGCGACACGTACTGCCCCGCCCGGTAGTCGAAGGACGCGTCCGTAGTGAGGCGCACGCGCAGCACGCTGGGGGACAAGAGGGTCATGGACTCGATGCGCGCGGGCACGCGCAGCGCATCCGCGCCCGCCACCTCCAGCTCCGCGCCGGTGACGGGCCGGCAGACACAGGCGAGGAAGTAGCCTTGCGTGCGCAGCGTGTCCTTCAACCCCGCGCGCGCGGCCTCCGGCACGTCGCCGGACAGCGCGCGCATGAGGCAGGACTGGCACGCTCCCGCGCGGCACGCGTTCGGCACGGCCACCCCCTGCCGCAGGAGCCCGTCCAGCACGCTCTCCTCGGCCTCCAGCGGATACCACCGTGACTCGTGCTTCACCCTGGCCATGGCGCGCCTTTCGTCCCTTCAGCGATTCAACACGTCCGCGCGAGCGCCCCCGGCGATGGCGAGCACCCGCTCCACCAGCGGCGCAGGAACGTTGAGCTCCTCCAGCGTCGCGCGCAGGTGCTCCACCACCGCGTCGAAGTGCACGTCGTTCAGCCCGCGCTTCACCAGGGGCGCATGGCCGGCGCGCATGTCCTTGCCCGTGTAGTTCGAGGGCCCGCCCGTCACCATCGTCAGGAACGCCTTCTGCTTCGCGGACTGGCGCTCCATGTCCACGTCCTCGAAGAAGTGGCTGATGCGGTCGTCTGACAGCACCTTCCGGTAGAACACGTCCACCGCCGCCGCCATCGCCGGCTCTCCGCCAATCTGCTCGTAAACGCTCTTCTCCTGCGCCGCAGTGCTCATCGCGTCCGCTCCTTCCGCCCCATCCGGGCTTAAAGATGCATTTCAAATGCATCGATTCGGGCGTAAGGTCAACTACAGCAGGACAAGGAGCGCGAATCGCGGGAATCAGTCGGGGCCTCCGGGCCACCGTCGTGCGGTGGTCATGTCTCCGCGCGGAAGTTGCGGCCCATTCCCGCGCCCGTGCCGACGTAGTGGCGGAACACGTAGAGCAGGGGTTGCCAGCGCTCCACGTCGATGTGCTGCGTGCCCGGCACGGTGACGGACTCGTGCGCGTGCACGCGGGTGACGCGCAGCTCGGCGATGACGAAGGAGGGCTCGGGGGCCTCGGGCGTGGGGCTGGAGCGGCGCGCGGACAGCAGCACGGCCTCGAGCTGCAAGGGACACTCGGCGACGCGGGGTGGAGCGACGGTGTCGGAGGGCAACGGCGTGAGGCCCGCGCGCTCGAACTTGCGAGGCTCGTGCTGATAGCCCTGCGCGCGCTTCGAGTCCGGAACGGGGAAGCGGCCCGTGGTGGGCGCCAGGCGCTCGACTTGAGGCCACAGGGACGCGGAGGGCAGGTTCACCACGGCCTCGCGCGTGCGCTCCAGGTTCGCCAGGCCCTGGCCCAGCCCGCCCAGTCCAAGCACCAGCCTGTCGTCGAGTGCCCACGCGGAGGACAGCGGCGTCAGGTTGGGTGAGCCGTCTTCTTGAAGGGTGCTCAGGAGCGCCACTGGCGTTCCGAAGTAGAGGATGCGGGGCGCAATCACACGGTGTCTCGTCGGCTCGGTCATGCCCGCATCCCTAGGGCACGGGTGGCTCGAAACGCTTCGGTGCTTGCCGAGACGTCCGCGTGCCGCCCGGCCACACACGCAAGCCCCCGCCCGAGATAGTTCGGCGCGCGCCGAAACGTCCTCGTAGGCTTGGCCCTCAAGCTCTCGCCATGCCCCACCCCATCGACCTCGCCCTCACGGCTTCACTCATCGGCGACGCCACGCGCGCGGGCATGCTCTCGCGCCTCCTCGAAGGGCCCGCGAGGACCGCGGGCGAGCTCGCGCGGGAAGCAGGCATCTCCCCGCAGACGGCGAGCGGACACCTCGCGAAACTCCTGGAGGGAAACCTGGTCCGCGTGGAGGTGCAGGGCCGCCACCGCTACTACCGGCTCGCCAGCGCCGACGTCGCGCGCGCCCTCGAAGCGCTCAGCCTGCTCGTCCCCACGCGCGTCGCCACCGTGCGCGTACCAGAGCCGCTGCGCTTCGCGCGCACCTGTTACGACCACCTGGCGGGCACGCTGGGCGTGGCGCTGGCCGAGGGCCTGGAGAAGCGCGGCCTCTTGGAGTCCGGCGAGGACAGCTACGCCCTCACCCCGGAGGGCACACGCTTCGTGGCGAAGTGGGGCGTGGATACACAGACACTGTCACAGGGCCGCCGCGCCTTCGCGCGCCGCTGCCTGGACTGGAGCGAGCGCCGCGCCCACGTGGGTGGGGCGCTGGGCGCCGCGCTGGCGGAGCGCCTGTTCGCGCTGCGCTGGATTGCACGCCGGCCCGAGGGCCGCGGAGTGCGGCTCACCGTCGAGGGCCGGCGGGGCTTCGAGAAGTCGCTGGGGCTGTCCTGGCCGTGAGGCCCGGAGACTGACTCAGGCCCGAGCGTTCGCGGCGCCGATGCGAGCCGCCTCGCGACGCACGGTGGCCTGCTCCAGCTCGTAGCGCGCGTCCTCGGAGGACAGGCCCTTCAGGCGCTCCTGCGCCTCGGACAGGCGCTTGCGCGCGCCCTCCACGTCGATGCCGGACACGTGCTCGGCGGCGTCCGCCAGCACGAGCACCTTGTCGTTGGCCACTTCCACGAAGCCGCCCGCGACGAAGTACGCGTCACGCTTGCCCGCGTCGATGAGCGTCAGCGAGCCCGGCTCCATCAGCGACAGGAAGGGGGTGTGCCCCGGCCGCACGCCAAACAGGCCCTTGCCGCCGGGCACGATGGCCTCGTCGGCCTGCACCGACAGGATGCGCTTCTCGGGGGTGACAATCTCCACAGTCAGCTTGGCCATGAGGCTCCTCGCACTACCCAAATCAGAAATGGAGCTGCTGGGTGCTGCCACCCACCGGCTCGAACTCCACCACCCCGGCGTCCGTCAACCGAGGCCCCTTGCCGGGGATGCCGAGCGTGCCCTCCAGCCACTTCAAGTGGTGGGTCATCTGGCGCACCTCGGTGAGCTGCCGCGCGGGGACCAGGTCCGTCAGCCGCCGCTCCAGGACTCGCTGACCGTCGCGGCCATACTGCCCCGCCACCAGCACGTTCGTGGCCCAGCCCGGAGGTCCCTTGGGCTTCCTCGCCTTGCCCCGCTTCGGCGCCGGCTCCGGCTTCGTCTTCCCCTTCTCCACCAGGGGCCACACCACCCAGACGCGCTCGCCGTCGTTGGAGACGAAGTAGTAGTCGTCCACCGTCCCCAGGCACTGCTCCAGCTGCCAGACGGGTCCGCTCTCCTTCGTCACCTCGAGCCGGCACTTGCCCGGGCCCGCGTCCACCATGCGCACGCTGTACAAGCCGTTGGCGCTCACCCGGGCCCGTCCCTTTCGCTCCTCCGCCAGGGCGGGGAGCGACAGAACACAGAGGAACAGGGCGAGCGCCGCGTGACGCATGGTCACCTCGGAAAGCGGGTTTGAACCGAGTCTACGCCGCCTGCTTGATCGCGTTCTCGACGACTTCGCTGATGGTGCCCGCCATGTAGAAGGCGCCCTCGGGGATTTCGTCGTGCTTGCCCTCGGCGATCTCCTTGAAGCCCTGGATGGTGTCCTGGAGCTTCACGTACCGGCCTTCCTTGCCGGTGAAGACCTGGGCGACGAAGAACGGCTGGGACAGGAACTTCTGAATCTTGCGGGCGCGCGCCACCACCAGCTTGTCGTCCTCGGAGAGCTCGTCCATGCCGAGGATGGCGATGATGTCCTGCAGCTCCTTGTACCGCTGGAGGATGCCCTGGACCTTGCGGGCCACCGCGTAGTGCTCCTGGCCGATGATGCCCGGGTCCAGGATGCGGCTGGTGGAGTCGAGCGGGTCCACGGCGGGGAAGATGGCGAGCTCCGCGATGGAGCGGTTGAGCACCGTCGTCGCGTCCAGGTGGGCGAACGCGGTGGCGGGCGCCGGGTCCGTCAGGTCGTCGGCGGGCACGTAGATGGCCTGCACCGAGGTGATGGAGCCCTTGGTGGTGGAGGTGATGCGCTCCTGCAGGCTGCCCATCTCCGTGGCGAGCGTGGGCTGGTAACCCACGGCGCTGGGGATGCGGCCCAGGAGGGCGGACACTTCCGAGCCGGCCTGGGTGAAGCGGAAGATGTTGTCCACGAAGAGGAGCACGTCACGGCCCTCCACGTCGCGGAAGTACTCCGCCATGGTCAGCGCGGAGAGGGCCACGCGGGCGCGGGCACCGGGCGGCTCGTTCATCTGGCCGTACACGAGGACGGCCTGGCTGGCCTCCAGGTTGTCGGTCTTGATGACGCCCGTGTCCTGCATCTCGTGGTACAGGTCGTTGCCCTCGCGGGTGCGCTCGCCCACGCCGGCGAACACGGAGAAGCCGCCGCGCTCGATGGCGACGTTGCGGATGAGCTCCTGCAGGAGCACCGTCTTGCCCACGCCGGCGCCGCCGAACAGGCCAATCTTGCCGCCACGGGTGTAGGGGGCGAGCAGGTCGATGACCTTGATGCCGGTCTCGAACATCTGCACGCGCACGTCCTGCTCCGTGAACGCGGGGGGCGCGCGGTGGATGGGCCAGTACTCCTGCGCCTTCACCGGGCCCATCTCATCCACCGGCTCACCGGTGACGTTCAGGATGCGGCCCAGGGTGGCCTTGCCGACCGGAACCTGGATGGGGCCGCCCGTGTTGCGAACGGCAGTGCCACGCGCCAGACCCTCGGTGGAGTCCATGGCGATGGTGCGCACCGTGTTCTCGCCCAGGTGCTGCGCCACTTCCAGGGTGAGGTTCTCCTGCTCCGGCCCCAGGTTCGCGTTCGTCACCTTGAGGGCGACGTAGACCTCGGGAAGACCGCCCGGCGGGAACTCGACGTCGACCACGGGGCCGAGAACCTGGATGATTTTGCCTGCCGTAGGAACTTGAGCGCTCATGGGATGTCGTCTGCCTCGTGAGGGGGAGCGGCCGGCGCCGTGCCCGTCATCAAATTTCGGCCCGGATATGAGGGCGGTGCCCCTTTACCGGGGGCCTCCCCCAGAATCAAGCCTCCCGGGGACCTGACCGGTAAGTCCCGCTTAGCGGATCCACGCCCCCGGCGCCAACCCCCCGGCTACTTCCCGTCCACCTGGTAGACGAGCGGCAGGTTGCCCTTCGAGCCGCCGCCCACGACGACGACCTTGGCGTTGGGGCTGGAGGCGAGCTTCTCCGTGGCCTCGATGCCCTTGAAGCGCAGGTACTCCTCGGTGAGGCCCTGGCGGACGATGTTCTGGTACTTCGCGATGCCCTCGGCTTCGATCTGCCGGCGCTCGGCCTCCTGGCGCTCCTTGTCCAGGGTGAAGCGCATCTTCTGGCTGCGCTGCTCCTCGGCGAGCTTGTCCGCGATGGCCTCCCGGATGGCGGCCGGCAGCGTGACGTCCCGGACGAGGATGGCCTCCACGACGACGTGCTTGCCCTGCAGGGCCCGCGTCACCTCGTCCTGGATCTCCTTTTCAATCTGCTCGCGCTTGGTGGAGTAGATCTCCTCTGGCGCGTAGCGACCGAACACCTTGCGCGCCTCCGAGCGGGCGATGGGGGCGATGAGGATGTCCGCGTAGCGGGGGCCCGTCTGCGTGTGCAGTTCGAAGAGCTTCGCCGGGTCCACCCGGTAGCGCACGCTGGAGTCCACCTTCAGGTCCAGGCCGTTGTTGGACAGCACGCTCAGCTCGTCCTTCATCTCCTGGACGCGCAAATCGTAGGTGATGAGCGACTTGCCCGGCCTGAGCACATGCAGCCCTTCCCCATAGGGCTCACGCTGGGTGCCGCTGCCGAACGAGTCAAAGCCGATGCCCCCGTGGCCGCTGGACACCGTCTCGCACGCACACCCACTGATGCACAGCAGTCCCAGCACCACCCACAGTCGCTGCTTCACGCGGCCCTCCTCGCGCGAGCCCTCACGCGCTCGGGGAGACCCTTAAACGCGAAGGGCCCGCACCCAAAAATGGGGCGGGCCCGAGGCTTGCGCGACAGGAGGCGGGAGCTACTTGAGCGCCTCGGCGCCGGAGACGATTTCCATCAGCTCCTTGGTGATGACCGCCTGACGGGTGCGGTTGTAGGTGAGCGTCAGGCTGGAAATCATGTCCGAGGCGTTGGAGGTGGCGTTCTCCATGGCGCTCATGCGGGCGCCGTGCTCGCTGGCGACGCTCTCCAACAGAGCGCGGTAGACCTTGATGTTGACGGCCTGGGGGACCAACCGGTCCAGCACCGCCTGGCGGTCCGGCTCGTACTTGAAGTCCACCATCGCGGTGGCGCCCTCGGAGGGAGGCGCTTCGGCGCCGAGCGTCTGCAGCGGCAGCAGCTGGGCGACGACGACCTTCTGGTTAATCGCGCTGATGAACTCGTTGTAGACGATGTGGACCGCGTCCACCTCGCCGTTGAGGAAGCTGGCGACGAGCTCCTCGGCCACTTCCGCGGCGGCGCGGTAGTTCAGCCGCTGGTACAGCCCACCGAAGTCCTTGCGGATGGTCTGGTTTCGGTTGCGGAAGAAGTCGTTGCCCTTGCGGCCCACCGTGGAGACCTGGATGCGCTCCAGCGCGGTGTTCTCGTAGATGAAGCGGTTGGCGCGGCGGGTGATGTTGGAGTTGAAGCCGCCCGCGAGGCCGCGGTCCGACGTCAGCGTCACCAGCTCCACGCGCTTGACCGGGCGGGCCACCAGCAGCGGATGGGTGAGGTTGTCGTCACCGGAGCGCGCCGTCAGGTCCGAGATGATCTGGTCCAGCATCGACGCGTACGGACGGGCGGCGAGGATGGCGTCCTGCGCCTTTCGCAGCTTCGCGGCGGAGACCATCTTCATGGCCTTGGTGATCTGCCGCGTGTTCTTCACCGAGCGGATGCGCTTGCGAATGTCGCGAAGGGACGCCATGGGACGGAGGACTCCTGTGGGACGTTCTGCCCAGGTGCGCCCGGGTGGGAGCAAGGCAGTCTGACGGCGGGGCCCCCTATATAAGCGGGCCGCAAGCCGGTCAACGGCAGTCCTGCCGGGGCTTTCCGGACACGTGGCCCCGGGGCTGCCGGGCGGGCGACCCCGGGGCTGTCGGAGGTGAGCAGACCCCTTACCTTCCAGGGCATGGCCTCAGCCGTCGCCGCCGGTGGTGGACCCCTGCTCATCGTCGAGGACGACGTGGATATCCGCGAGGCGCTCCAGACCTACCTGGAGCTCCAGGGCTACGAGGTCCGCGTCGCGGGCGACGGCCGGGAGGCGCTGGCGCACCTGGCGGCCCTGCCCCCTCCCTCGCTCATCCTGCTGGACATGGGGCTGCCGGTCCTGGACGGCCACCGGGTGCTGACGGCGCGCGGGACGGACCCGGCGCTCGCGCGGGTGCCGGTGGTCATCCTGTCGGCGGAGACGGCGGACATGAGCCCCCGTGACAGGGCGGTGTACGCGGCGAGCCAGGGCGTGGCGGCCTTCCTGCCCAAGCCGGTGGACCCCAAGCGGCTCCTGGAGACGCTGCGGCGACTGTTGCCGGGGCTGGCCGCCCCCCAGGCGGACGCACCGGTTTGACGCGGGAGGTCCACACGGGGCTTTGCGAGGGCGGTCGGCCGTAACACAATGGCGCCTGGTGCGGTGGTTCCTGGGTCCATGAAGCCAACCCGAGCGAGCGGTATCTGGGCGCGCAGGGCCCTCTTCCTCCTGCTCGCGGGCACGGTGGGCCTGCTCGTCACCTCGTACCTCGTGCGGGTGAGCTACGAGGAGCGCATCGTGTCCCTGGCGCAGGCGCCCACGGCGCCGGTGGCGCTCGTCTTCGGCGCGGGGCTGGCGCCGGGCGCGGTGCCCTCTCCGGTGCTCGCCCAGCGGTTGGACATGGCGATGGCGCTGTGGCGCGAGGGCAAGGTGCGCGCGGTGCTGGTGAGCGGGGACGAGGTGCAGCCCTTCCACCACGAGACGCGGGCCATGCGGCGCTACCTGCTGGAGCGCGGCGTGCCGGAGTCCGCGGTGTTGGGCGACGAGGCGGGGCTGTCCACCTATGACAGCTGCCTGCGGGCGCGCGGCGTGTTCGGGGCGAGTCAGGCGTTGCTCGTCACCCAGCGCTTCCACCTGCCTCGTGCGCTGTTCATCGCCAACTCGGTGGGCATCGACGCGTGGGGCGTGGCGGCGGACGAGGGGCGGTCGACACCCTGGCGCTACACCGTGCGCGAGACGCTGTCGCGCGTGCTGGCCCTGGGCATGGTGCTGATGAAGGTGGAGCCCGTCTACCCGACGGGCCGCGCGGCGTTCCCGAAGGGCGGCTGAGCCGCCGAACCCGGCAGGCGGGCGGGCGGCGCGAATTGCGGCGGCCCGCGTGGGTTCTCATTGTTGAGGTACGGCGGTTCAGCCCACCCCGCTTGAGCGAGGAGACACCATGCGATTCAAGAAGCTCGGTTCGGAGGACGTGGGCGAGTCCACTTCGTTGCGTCACGTGAATCAGGACACCGGCGAGGAGGAGATCAACATCTCCGACCAGGACCTGGCGGCGACTCCCCCGTTGGAGGAGGAGCCGGACTTCCGAGACATCCTGCCGGATCAGATTCACGAGTTCCGCCGGGGTGACGAGGAGGCGGAGGAAGTGGAGCTGACGGCCCAGCCCGAGGAGCGCTTGCGCCCCGCGCGAAGGGACCAGCTCCCGGAGAGCTAGCGCTTCGGCGCCCATCGGTTGGAAGGTCGAGGCCGGACTGATGAGGTCCGGCCCGCCTGCGCCCACTGGGATTTCTCGTGGACTCACTGCTCGCGCAGAGCGCTTCCGCCCGCGAACTTCTCCTGCCACGTCTGGAAGATGCCCAGAATCTCCCTCAGGTTCGAGGCTCCACCAAACCCCTCGAAGACGTCAGCGCGCACTCGGCAGCGGACCCAATCCTCGTCCGTTCGATCAATCGTCACTTCCTCGAAGGCGACCCCCGACAACTCCGTCTGGATCAGATCGATATGGATTGACCACCCTGGATTGTCGAGGTTCTCAATCCGAACACCGTACTGGTGCTCCCACTCTCCATTGGAGTGATTGGCAAGCCAGGCTTCCAGCGCGCGTAGAGCATCCATCGTCATTTTCTCCTCCCAGGAGTTCGTTTGACGATGAGGAACGGCGAGACCTCGTCAGGCTGACATTGACGGTCTTCTTGCATCGCGCCGCGAGGCGGCCCCTCCTCGAACAAAGGGGCCGCGCATGGACGCGTCGAGGGCCTACTTCCTCGACTTGGCCTTCTTGACGGCGCCCTTCTTGGCTGCCGCCTTCTTCGCTGGAGCTTTCCCCGCGACGACCTTTTTGCCCCCCGCCTTCTGGGTGGCGACCTTCTTCGCGGGGGCCTTCTTCGCGGCTGACTTCACAGGCGCCTTCTTCGCAGCCGACTTCTTCGCGGTGGGCTTCGCAGGAGACTTCTTCGCGGTGCCCTTCTTCGCGGCTGACTTCGCAGGGGACTTCTTCGCTGCGGCCTTCGTCGCGGCAGGCTTCGCAGGCGCCTTCTTCGCGACGGGCGTCGCAGCCGTCTTCTTCACGGGGGCATTCTTCAAGGCGGGCGTCGCAGCCGTCTTCTTCACGGGGGCATTCTTCAAGGAGGGCGTCGCAGCAGCCTTCTTCGAGGAGGGCGTCCCAGCGACCTTCTTCGCAGCGGGCGTCGCAGCAGCATTCTTCGCAGCGGCCTTCGTCGCGGAGGGCGTCGCGGCGGCCTTCGTCGCGGCGGCCTTCTTCACGGCGGCCTTGCTTGCGGTGCTGGGCGCGCCAACCGCTGGCGTATCGGCCTTCTTCACGATGGCTTCACGGGGCTTCGTCGCCGTATCCACCTTCGCCGCCGGAGCCACAGCCGACTTCTTCGCCGCCGCCTCCGCGAGCAGCGCCGGCACATCGCTCGTCGCGGGTGCCAACGCCAGTGGCGTGGCCACCTTCTTCGCCTTGGCCTTCTTCGCTGTCGGTTCCGCCTGGGGCGCGCTCACCGGCTTTGCCTCAGCGGGCGTCGCGGCCACCTGAGGCTTCGCCTTCTTCGCGGCGGGCTCGGCAGGAGCCTTCGGTGCCGGTGCCTCGGCCGCCTTCTTCTTGGGCGCCTCCTTCTTCTCGGGCCCCAGCTCCTTGCGCAGCGCCTCCTGCATCGTCGGACGCACGAAGAGCTCTACCTGCTTCACCGCCACCTTCGACGGAGCCTTCCTCCCACCGCCGTCCTTCGTGCCAGCCTTTCCGAATCCGGCGGTCTCGGCGCCCTTCCGGCCTCGTGACGCGTCGTCGTCATACTCGTAGGCCAGCTCGCGCTGAGCGCCCTCGTCCTCCTCCTCTTCGGCCTCGACGAGCACCTCCTGCGTGACGGACTCCTCCTCCGTCTCCTCTTCGTCGTCCACCCCGACGCCAGAGAGCGCGCCCTGGAGCACCGCGTTCAGCGCGCGCGCGAAAGTGCGCTCACCGAAGCTCTCGACCTCCGCAGGAGGCACGAGCACGTCGAGCATCTCCTTCAGCGTGCGGTACAGCCGCATCTCGCGCTTCTCGCCCTCCCAGGTGCCGAAAATCCATTCCTCGTCACCCAGCGCCTGGACCCAACCCGGCAGGGGTCCACCACCATCGCCCTGCTCCACCATGGCCGACTTGCGCGCGGAGAACAGGTGCCGGTGGGCCCCCTTCATTCCAATGCGCCACACACCCGCCGCCGGAAGGCCCTCCAGCTTCAGCCGCGTCTTCTCCAACACGCTCGCGGAGCCCTCGGGCCCGTGCAGCGGGAAGAGACTCACGTCCCCGTGAAACTCGCCCCCGTTGAAGGACAGGTACAGGTGGCCGAGGTCCTCGGGGAATGGAACGCCACACTCCGTCTCCGCCCACCGGACCTCATCCGCGGACACACCCGATGACGCTGCCTTCGCCGACTTCCGCAGTGCCTGCAACCACTCGTGCATGACCCCTCCACGACACAACCATTGCCACAACCTTACGGCGGCTGTGCGTCCCGCGCAGTGCGCCTGTTGGGCTTTTGATGGCCCCCCGCACGGAATGATCCAGCCCCCGAGGTAGGGCCACCCGAGCCCTCCCCGGACCTATCACGACAACGCCGGGCCAGGGCTCCATCCATCCCCTTGCTCGGGAGGAGGACCCGCCACCGACCCAGAAGGGCCCGGGCCTCGCGCCCCCTCCGCTCCAGGCCAGACAGGCCTCTTTCCGCTGATCCACGACCGCGCGGAACGGGTTCCCCGGGGACCCGCCACCCGGGCCGAGCCCGGCTTGAAGCCGGCAGAGCGACCCGTTAGGCAAGGGGCATGGCACATCCCGTGAGCTATGAGGGGACGGCGGAGAACTTCGACCAGCTGGTCATGGAGCCGAAGGGCGAGCTGGTGGTGGTGGACTTCTGGGGTGACGGCTGCCCGAACTGCGAAATCTACGCGGCGGCCGAGCCCATGCTCCTCTCGGAGCTGGACGGCGCACCGATGCGCGTCGTGAAAGTGAACGCATACCAGCACGAGACGCTGGCCCACCGCTTCGGCCTCTACGGCATCCCCACGTTCCTGCTGTTCCGCGAGGGGAAGCTCATCGGGAAGATGAGCCAGTACTACGGCAAGGAATACTGGCTCGGCGTCGTCCGCGATCACCTGCCGACGGCGTAGCACCCCAGGGCGCCGTGCTCAGCCCACCTGGGTGAGCCGACCGCCCTCCGGCGGACTCGCGGCGGACACCACGGCATCGGCGGCGCGGCGCGTGTTGGCCTCGATGGCGACCTGACACAGCGCCGTCTGCGCCTGGAGCTGGAGGACGAAGGCCCGCGACCTCGCCGAGCGGACCCCCAGCGCCATCCCGATGAAGCCGAGGACCACGGCCCCTATCGGCCCGCTCTTCATCGCCGCGTCGAGCACCGCGCCAGCGACTCCTCCTCCGACAAAACCAGCCAGGCCCCACGCGAAGACCATGCCTCGTGCCTGGTCATAGAGCGCCTGCGCATGGGCGCGAATGATTTCCGGGTCGTATCTGACAGTCATTGCTTCCCCACGGGTCGAGACCTGCGAATGCAGGCCCCTGGAAAGCTTCCACAAGACTCCCGGGAGGGACCTACCTCCTCAGGGGTATGGACAGCAGCGCGTCCATCCTTCGGGGCAACGAGGTTGATGTGGGGCAGGGCCGTTACAACCATGAACCCTCGCGGTGGCAGGGCACGAGGGGGACGGACATGACGAAGCATCGATGGGGGCAAATACTTACGCATCTGGCCTGCATGACATGGCTATGCGGCGGCGCGCTGGGTTGCGGCACGGGCCAGCCCGAGGCATACGAGGACGGCGCATCGTCGGACAGGGTGGGGACTCAGACCGCGAGGCAGGCACCCATCTTCACGGAAGACCTCTTCTACGACCACTGTCCGAGGGGGACGCAGGCGCAAGGTCCCACCATCCATGTCGCGAAGACCGGCCCACGAGACCCCACGAAGCCTCTGGGGTCCAACGAGAATCCCTACTCCACCATCATGGCGGCGGTGAAGGTCGCCCGGCCGGGAAACGTCATCGTGGTGAGAGCAGGTGACTACAACGAGCAGGTCGCCATCACCGCTCCGAAGGGGGCTCGACCAGGCACCGCCGACGCTCCCATCGTCCTGAGGGGTGAGCAGGCCGCGCGTCCTCGCATCCTGCCAGCGGCCACCAACGTCGGCAGCCTGGTCATGGTGAGCCAGCCGTACTGGATCGTCCAGTTCTTCGAGGTGGACGTCCAAAGCAGACCGTCGTTCGCCGTGCTCTTCGAGACCAACACGACCTGCTCCCAACTCCGCGACTCGAAGTTGCACGGAGGCCGGGCCGGCGGCGGCGTCATCGCCAGCTACGCGGAGTTCGTCCTCTTCGACCACAACGAGATCTACGACTTCTCCAAGACGAACACGGACTCGCACGGCGTGGCGATCCGAGGCGTGTCCCGCAACATCTTCATCGTGGAGAACGACATCCACGACGTTTCGGGCGACGGGGTGCAGTGTCAGCCGAATGGCGGCCGGCCCGCCATCATCCTCGTCGAGAGGAATCGACTGCATGCCACGGGGGAGAACGGCGTCGACGTCAAGGCCTGCGATGACCTCCTGCTGCACAGGAACATCATCTACGACCTCCCGAACATCACCCGCTTTCCCTGGCAGGCGAACACGTCCGCCGCCGAAGGCGTGCTGATTCACGAGGACGCGACGAACATCCAGATTCTGGACAATGAAATCTACCAAGCGGGCCGGGGCATCTCCATTGGCGGGAACAACGTCATCGACCATCCCACCAACGTGCTGATTGAAAGCAACTACATCCACGACATCTACAACTATGCGTCGCGCACCAATGGACAGGGCATCCGCATCGTGAAGGGTGAAGGGGTACACATCATCAGCAACACCATCGAGCGGACCGCCGACGCGGGACTCCGACTCGCAGCGGACGAACCCAACGTCGTGTTTGGCCTCATTGTCTATGACAACGTCCTGCGCGACATGCGGCTGTTCGTGCGCCTGGGGCGGCCGGAGCACCGGCCCGGCATGGGAATGGACCGCAACCGCTATTTGGGACCCATTGGAGTCTTCACCCTCTCAGGTGCCCTGTGGGAGGGGACCCATGCCCAGTGGCTCAGCGCACTGGCCCCCTCCTACCTGGACCAGTTCTCAGTGAGAGTCCTCGTGCCCTCACGGGCAATCACCGAGCCAGGGCTCACGGAAGCACCCTCCCCGAGGTCGACGCCCGCGCCGTAGCGGGTTACCGCATCACACGCACCCCGCCGGAAGGAGCCACAGGGCTTCCGGCGGAGCCGTGCGTTCGCATTGGGCGCGGCGCGGCATGCGGGAATCCCTATCCATGACCCATCACCATGGACGGACCCCATGCAACTCATTGACTCCGGCAACCACTTACATGCATGACATATTGCCTTCGCCGGAACTCCGTGGCTTACTGGCTTTGCGTCTGATGGGCTCTTCCGAACCCAGACGCCAAAGAAAGCGGAGACAATCATGTTCATCGCAGGACTGCGGCGTTGTGCGCTGTTGGCTGGAATCGTGGCATTGACCGCGTGCGGAGGTCCGCTCCCGGAGGAGCAGGCTCCCGTCGAGGCCACGCCCGGCGAGGAAATCAGTATGGAGGCCGTGACCGAGGGCGGCGAGGTCGAGGCCATGGCCTGCAATCTCGTCAAAGAGCCCTGTTCGCCCAACCTTCGGACCTGTGGCATCCGCTGCTGCGATGGAACCCTCATCCGGGCTCCGAACACGGCATGCGGCGACTGCGAGCCCCTTGCAAACGAAGTCTGCCTCTTTCGCGGCGGCCCATGGCACCTCCGCTGGACGGACCAGTAAGGGACGCGGCGCACGAACGGACTCTGTCCATTCGTGCGGCGGGCACTACATCGAAAAGTCATTGACTCAACCAATGACTCTCATTCTTCAACTCATCGCCCGCCAACAGGCGGCCGCGAACCGTCTTCCCTTACCCTGAGTGGAACGACTCCGGCCTGACTGAAATCCGTATTACTTTGAACTCCGGGGCGAAGACCCCCGCCGCTGCTTTGTCCTGGCGGTGGGGGCCTTCTCTCGTCTGGAGCGTCGCGCCCACTTTCCCTATCCTCGGGGCTCATTCAACGAGGAGCACGCTGTTGGCCCGTATCGCATTCGTCGTGGTGGAGCCGTTCGCCGACTGGGAGCCCGCGCTGCTGGCGGCGGGGGCGCGCGAGGACTTCGGTGACACGGTGTCGTGGTTGTCGCCAGGGGGACGCCCGGTTTCATCGATTGGCGGAATGACCATCCAGGTCCACGGCGCGCTCGAGGACTTCTCTCCCAACCAGGCCGATGCGCTCGTGCTGATTGGGTCCTCGCTCTGGATGACGCCCGAGAGCCCCGACCTCACGCCCGTGCTCCGGCGCGCGGCGGACGCGGGCCTCGTCGTCGCCGGAATCTGCGGTGCGACGCTCGCGCTGGCCCGGGCCGGCCTGCTCGATGACCGCGCACACACCAGCAACGCCCTCGACTTCCTCCAGCAACACGTCCCGGCCTACAACGGTGTCGCGCACTATCGACCCGGGCCGCGCGCGGTGCGCGACGGACGCGTCATCACCGCGTCCGGCTCGGCGCCCGCGAGCTTCGCCCTGGAAGTGCTCGGCGCCCTGCATCCCGAGGCCACCCAGCCCCTGGCCGAGTTCCTCACGGAGTTCGGGCGCGAGCACCAGCCCACCTGAGCCTTCGCGCCCTCGGTGCGAGCCCAGGGCGCCCCTCACGTGTGCTTCAATGACGGGAGCGCCAGTCCTCCCGCCGCCCCTCGAGGCAGACGATGAACCTCATCGAGCCCGTCATCTTCACCGCTGCGGCCCTCTTCGGAGTGGCGGGTGCCGTGTGGGGCATCACTTCGGCCCCCATCTGGGGACTCGAGGGCTTCGTCGGCGCCGCCGTGCGTGGGCTCGGTGGCTTCGTCGGCGGATTCATCGGAGGGGGCATCTCTTTCGCCGCGGTGCTCTTCGCCCTGGGTGCCCTGCTCGTCCTCAGGGACAAGGCACGCCAGAAGCGCTCGGGCGGGCCGAACCTGCCTCCCGCTCCCTGAAGTCGGACATGGGAGTAGACGTCGCCCACGTCGACTCCTGCTTTTCCGGGCAACGCCCGTACCGACAGCCACCGAGCAGACGAAACGCCCTTGCGGCCCTTGGCCCTTCATTCCGGGCGACCTACTCTCGGAAGCAGTCCCATGGCTTCCGACCCCTACCGCGTCAATCCGGACGACCCGCGCGCGCCTCCCCAGGAGTTGTGGGAGCAGCTGACGCCCGAAGAGCGGGCCCAAATCGTCGACAGCCTTCCCTCCGAGTTCCCCGTCTCGCAGACGCACCCTCCCGAGGGTGACCCCCACTACGAGGCCAAGTCGCGAACGAGGGAGGTGCTCGGGAGCTTCTTCTCTCGCATCGGCCGCAAGGTGTACCTGGCTTGCGAGCTGCCCGTGTACTACCCGGGCGAGTCGATGTTCGCCCCGGACGTCATCGCAGTGGTGGACGTCGAGTCCCGTTCCCGCATGCGATGGATGGTGAGCGCGGAGGGAAAAGGTCTGGACCTGGCCCTGGAAGTCATTGTCGCGGGGGAGCGACGCAAGGACCTGGAGCGCAACGTGGAGCGCTTCGCCCGCCTCGGAATCCGCGAGTACTTCGTCTTCGACCGGGGCCGGCTGCGGCTCAGTGGATGGAGGCTCGAGGAGGGACGTCGTGCCTACCGTCCCATCCTGCCTCAGCATGGGTTCTACCGCTCGGAGGTGCTCGGCCTGGAGCTCCAGGTGGACGACGAGCGCCTTCGCTTCTACGTCGGCGGCGCGGCACTTCCTGAAGCCCAGGAGATGATTTCCCGCCTCGAGCACATGATGGAGCGCGTCGAGGCAAGCCACACGGACCTGGAGCATCAACTCACCGAAGAGATGCGCCTGCGCGCGGAGGAGTCCCGCCTGCGCGCGGAGGAAACCCAGCGCCGCGAGGACGCCGAGCGTCGACTGGCAGAGGCCCTCGCCGAGTTGGAGCGACTGCGCGGCAAGCGGGACTGAGCCCCTCGCCTCAGGTCTGATAGCCGCGCGCCTGCAAGCGGAACAGGTGCGCGTAGCGCCCATCCTTCGCCATCAGCGCGTCATGACTGCCCAGTTCGTCCACGCCGCCGTTGTGCAACACGGCGATCTGGTCCGCCATCCGCACCGTGGAGAAGCGGTGCGAAATCACTATCGCCATCCGGTCCGCCGCCAGCGCCTGGAAGCGCTCGAACAACGCGTGCTCCGCCTCCGCGTCGATGCTCGCCGTGGGCTCATCCAGAATCAGCACCTCCGCGTCGTCCCGCATGAACGCTCGCGCCACCGCCAGCTTCTGCCACTGCCCCGCCGACAGCTCCTGCCCCTTCTCGAACCACCCGCCCAGCATCGTGTCGTACTGGCTCGGCAGCGTCTCAATCACCCCGCTCGCCCCACCCTGCTCCGCCGCCTTCACGATGCGACCCCGGTCCTCCAGCGCCGGCACGTGCCCCAACCCGATGTTCTCCGCCACGTTGAACTGATAGCGCACGAAGTCCTGGAACACCGCCCCGAAGCGGCTGCGCAAATCCCCCACGTCCATGTCCCGGATGTCCACGCCCCCGTAGAGGATGACCCCCTCCGTCGGCTCGTACAGCCGCAACAGCAGCTTCAACAACGTGCTCTTCCCCGCCCCGTTCTCCCCCACCAGCGCCAGCTTCTGTCCCGGCCGCAGCGTCAACGACACATGCCTGAGCGCCCACGCCTCCTTCCCCGGATAGCGGAAGGACACGTCGCGCAACTCGATGTCGTTGGTCGGCCCGCGCGTCGGTGACTTCGCCGGCGACACCCGGGGCGACTCGCTGCCCGTCGGAATCTCCAGGTACGTGAAGAGATTGCTCATGAAGAGCGCGTCCTCGTACATGGAGCCCACGCTCGTCAGGATGCCCTGGAACGCCGCCTGCCCCTGCCGGAACACCCCCAGGTACAACACCATGTCGCCCACGGTGATGGCCCCGTCCGCCGCCCGCCCCGCCACGAACAGATAGCAGCCGTAGAAGGCCGCCAGCGACAACACGCCCAAACCCAGACCCCACCCCATCCGCTTGAAGGCCAGCGCGCGGTCCTCCGCGAAGAACTTCCGGAACAGCTCCCGGTAGCGCCCCAGCACCAGCTCCCCCAACCCGAAGAGCTTCACCTCCTTCACGTGGCTGTCGCGCGTGAGAATCCACTCCAGGTAGTTCAGCTTGCGCCCCTCCGGCGCACGCCACGAGTAGAGCCGGAAGCCCGCCATCGCCAGCCGCGCCTCCGCGATGAACGCCGGAACCGACGCCACCACCAACACGACGACGCTCCACGGCGACAACGCAATCAACAGCGCCGCGAAGGTGGACAACGTAATCGCGTTGCGGACGATGGAGAACGCCTGCATCACCAGCGACAGCGGACGACTGCTCGCCTCGCGCCGCGCGTTCTGCATCTTGTCGTAGGTGTCCGAGTCCTCGAAGTGCTGAAGCTCCAGCTCCAGCGCCTTCTGGAGAATCCGCTCGTTGAGCAGGTTGCCCAGGTTCGCGCGCAACAACTCCCGCGTCAGCGTCAGCCCCCGCTCCACCACCGCGGAGCCGAGCATCAGCCCGAACTCCAGCCCCACCAGGCCATAGACGCGCGAGTGCGCCTCCGCCGAGCCCTGCGCGGACGCCACCACCGCGTCCACAATCAGCTTGCCCACCCAGGCGATGCCCGCCGGCAACACCGCCGCCACCAGCGTCAGCGCCCCCAGCAGCACCGCCCCCTGGGGGCTCGCCCGCCAGAAGAGCTGGAACGTGCCGGGGAGCTGCCGGAACAGGCTCCCGGCGCCCTTCAGGCGGTCTTTGAGGGAGGGCTTCGCGGGGGGCGTGGCATCAAGAGAACGAGGAGACACAGGGCGAGTTCATAACGCGCCCGGCGTCCGCGCGCTTGGCCCCTCACGACACCGCGCGCCCTTCGTGCCGGGACACCAGCACGTCGCACGAGGACCTCGCCAGCACCCGCTCCGCCAGCGAGACGCCGCACCCCTCGGCCTGCCCCGAGCCCGCCAGCGCCAGCAGGTCCGTGCCCAGCTCCGCCGCGTGCGCCAGGATGCTCTCGCCCGGCTCGCCTCCACGCAGCCGGGCCTCCAATTCGCGCCCCGTCTCCCGGTATGGAGCCAGGAAGCGGGCGAGCGCCACCCTCGCGGCGTCCTCCCGCTCCCGCTGCAACACCAGGAAGCTCTCCGGTGACGCCCCTCGCGCGCGCAGCGCCGCCTCTTCCGCGCGGGTGTCCACCACGTGCAACACCTCCACCAGCGTCAGGGGACACAACCTCAGCGTCAGCTCCAGCGCCCTGCGGGACTCGCGCGAGAAGTCCACCGCGACCAGGGGGCTGGCGTACGGCCGCGCCGGATGCGGCAACACCGTCAGCACCGACGTGTCCAGCCGCCGCACCATCCTTCGCACCGTCGAGCGCTCACCCAGCTCCCGTCCCGGCGCCGTCACGTGCGTGCCGCCCAGCACCACCAGCTCCGCGCCCTGCTCGCGCGCCACCGCCACGGCGGCGTCCACCGCGTCTCCCCGGCGCAGCTCCTCGTGCACCGTCACGTCCTGCCGCTGCCTCAACCGCCGCGCCACCGCGCTCACCGCCTTGCGCAGACACCGCTCCCCCGCCACGATTCCCGCGGGCGAGCCCTCCAGCGGAGGCCCCGCGTGCATCACCGTGAAGGTGGCTCCCATGCCCAGCGGAAGCCGCAGCGCCCGGGCCAGCGCCAGCTCGGAGCGCAGCGAGAAGTCCGTCGCCACCACCAGGCGTGTCATGCCCCTCGGGCCCCGGGAGGGCCCGGGTGACAACAATGGAATGTCCAGCCGGGTCAGCTCGTGCTGCCTCATCGCGAGACCCTCCTTTCGTCTGTCCCTACTTCTTTAGTGTCGGCGCCGTGGGGCGGTGACACGACATCCCATGCACCTGACGCGACCTGGGCGAGCCGTTGCTCGTCGGTCCGCCGCCGTGACGCGGCGATGTCCAAGTCCTCGCTCCGAAGATTCAGGCCCTCGCGCCCAGATGCCACCCGTGCCGCGGGGACGCCGCGTGCCCGAGCAGACGACAGAGCCCCAAGGTCCTCGCGTGCACCGCTCCCTCTGCCGCCTGGATGACGCGCGCTCGCCGCGTGGCCCGGCGCTTCACTCGGGTGACAGCCGCGCCGTCCCGACTCAGACCTGGGTGAGGGTGGAGCACGACACCTCGTCGCGGGAGGCGAGACGTCACGAAGGGAGGCAGGGGCTCAAGCCCCCGCTGCGCGCGGGAAGGAGAAGTGCGTCGCACGGTGGACGGCCTCCCTGAAAAAACTCCAGGCGTCTGGCGTCCGTATCTCACGTGAGTCGTAAGGGACATGCACCCCGGCACGAAGATTGGCCCGCTTGGCACGTCCGAGGAGCGACAGAGCGACTCCTGCGGGCCGCGAGCAGCGCGGCCGAGGCTTTGCAGATGGGGTGCTACGGCAGCGCGGTGGGTGGCGGGTCGGACGGGATGCTGAAGAAGGGGGAGGGCCAATGCGCGGGGTCATCACCGGCAGAGAGGTGGTCACCAATCTGGGTCTCATCTACCGAGAGTTCGGCGCGGGCTGTGTGCTGCGCTGCTTGTGGGTGATGCTCAGTGGGAAGACCACGACGTTTCTTGAAGTGGCGTGTCCACCCGCGGCGAAGCGCTAGGGCGGACACAACGGCGACGGGTCACGAGGGCATGCCCCGCGACCCCGCCGTGGCAATCATCGACTTCGCGGTACCGGACTAGGGCTCATCGCGGCGAGGCTTGTCGTCGTCCACCGCGTCCCGGACCGCACGCTTGGCGTCCTCGACCTTCTCCTTGGCGTGGCCCTTCGCCGTGTCGACCTTGCCCTCGGCCTCCAGCGAGCGGTCGCAGCGCTGACTGCCTCGCCAGACGTGGCGACGCAGCGGCGAAGGACAAGAGTCCGGCGGCCATCGAGCGCGGTCGCCGACCTCGCGGAGCGGTTGCTCGAAGCCGTACAGGCGTGCCATGGAGAGACAATCGCAATCCTCGCCGCTCGCATGGGCGAGAAGGCTCGGGCACTTCACCGGCCGATGATGCGCCTGAAGCAAGAGGGCCGTGTGCGCAGCGCTGGATGGCGGGACGACGTCGCCACGTGGAGAAGGGATCCGTCCTACCGGCCACGCATCTGGCCCCCGGACTGGACGGTATCCCTTTCCACAACCCCTACGGCGCGGACCGAGCCGTAGGGCATTGCTTCAGCTCAAGCGCGGATGAAGCCCAACCGCGGAGGCGTCGCCTCCAGCGCCCCGCCCACCCGCGCCTGAGCGAAGACTGCCTCCCCCACGGCACGTGTGGCGCGGAAGCGGTCCTCTCGCTGCGAGAAGGTGAAGGTGAGGCCCATCCCTTCCTTCACCGTGCAGAACTGGAGCTGCGCGATGCGGGCTCCCTGAAGCGTGAGAATGTACTCACGCTGGACCCCTACCTTGTCGCCGTGGGTGACCTGTCGCTCCGAGAGCAAGGTGAGGCTCTGCGCGTGTTGTTGGATGGATGAAAGCATGCGGGCGGCGAGCTGCTGCGCGGTTTCCGAGGGCTTCACGGGCTCCACGGACACCACGACACTCGGTCTGAAGCCACCATCCTCGGGGCCGAGGGCAATCACCTGGCTCGTGTCCTGCCAACCCTCGGGGAGAGAGAGCGTCAACGAACCATGACGAAGGGAATTGCGAGGAGACATGTTCACGCGTCCTTTCTGGTGACGACGTTCAGACCCGCTGGGTCGCGATGTCTTCCTTGCTCTTGTCCGCCTTTCCAATCAGCGTGGTGAGCACGTAAGCCCCTGCGCCAATCCCCAAGCCCGTCAGCGCCCCAAGCATGGCCCCCGGTGGTCCCGCGACGGAGCCCGCGACCGCGGACGCGGCAACGTACCCCAGCACCGCGCTCCCCATGGTGACGCCTCCGCTTGCCACCTTATAGAAATTGTCCTCCTGGATTCCTCGGGCGACTTGAAACCCTCCACTCATGACGCCCAATCCCATGAAGAACCGCCCTGTCACCTCCCCCGCGTAGGAGGGATTGATGCGCCCGTTCACCGTACTGATGGCGCCCCCCAATGAAGCGCCCTGACCCGTTCCCTTGGCGACCGTCACCAACGCATTGCCCCCCACATATACGGCTG
>NZ_JABUMQ010000130.1:0-28166 GCF_013336645.1 Myxococcus sp. CA039A
GGCCGGAGCGGCGGCGACGAGCAGCAGTCCGGCGACGAGCAGGGGGCTCATGGGCCCCTATCTAACCCGAAAGCCGGGTGCCTGGAGCAGCCGCGCCCGTGGAGATTTTCTTGACGCGATCTCCCGACATGGGAGTTTGGCGGTGCTACAGGCGTGTTGCTGACGGGAGCAAGTGCTGATGAACACTGCGGTTTCGAGCTGGCGGACCCTGGAGAACGTGGAGGTGGAGTGCACCCACTGCGGCATCCGGATGACCCTTCAGATGGGGAACCGGGTTCGCTACTACCGGTGTTCCGGCTGCCACCGCTGGGTCAGCAGTACCTACACGGACGTGCTCCGCGCGGACGCGAAGGTGCGCACCCACCCGGTGAAGGACACCGGCGCCCAGGATGAGCGCTTCATCGAGGTGAAGGACCGGCTGGAGCGCTGGCTGTCCGCGATCGAGGACCAGGACCCGTACCAGCTCCTGGGCGTGTCGCCCCTGGACTCGGCGGAGAAGGTTCGTGCGCGCTACCACGCGCTGGCGTTGGAGCGGCACCCGGACCGAGGCGGCTCCGTGGAGAAGATGCGCGAGCTGAACGTGGCCTATGAGCGCATCCTCCGCCACCAGCAGCACAAGCGTCAGGACGCCCTGACCTCCGGCACCGTCTCCGCTTCCGCGCTGCCCGCGCGCAGCAGGTAGCCCCAGAACAATCCCCCCAGGGCCAGGCCGAGCGCGGCCTTCGCCCAGGTGGGGAACAAGTCGCCCGGGGACACGTAGCCCTCCACCACGCCGATGAGGGCGAGGAAGGGCGCGCACCCCAGCACCAGCTTCACCGCTTCCCGCCCGCGCAGGGCCAGTGCCTGTCCCCGGGGCAGCTCCCCCGGGTCGATGAGCGACTGGCCCACCATCAGCCCCGCTCCGCCCGCGATGACGATGACGGACAGCTCCACCGGGCCGTGCGCGGAGATGAAGTCCATAAGCCTCCCCAGCATCCCCTCGCGGGCACACAGCGCGGCGATGGCGCCAATCTGCACGCCGTTGTTCACCAGGATGAACACCGTCCCCAGCCCGTAGAACAGGCCCATGGCGAAGGTGAGGATGGTGACGGTGAGGTTGTTGGTGGCGATGCCCGACGACACCGAGTTGGGGGGCGCCACGGACAGGATATCGTCCGTCCACATGCGGCCCTGGGCCACGTACTGACGGACGCCCGCGGGCACGAGCAGCTCCGCGCCCCGAGGCTCCCACAGCACCACCAGCGCGCCCAGCAGCAGGCCCAGGATGAACAGCGCGGCGCTGGCACCCACGTAGCGCAGCTCCCGGCGCAGCGTCTGGGGGAACTCGCGGCGGAAGAAGGCGCGCACCGAGGCCCAGCGCTCGCGCGGGGGTTGGTAGATGGCGGCGTAGGCGCGCGCGCAGAGCTGGTTGAGGAAGCGGTGCGCGTCGGTGCCAGGGTAGAACGTCTGCGCATGCGCCAGGTCCGAGGCGGCGCGGCGATACAGCGTGTCCAGCGTGCGCAGCTCCTCCAGCGTCAGGGTGCCCTCGCGCTGGCGTGTGAGCAGTGCCTCCAGGGAGTCCCAGCTTCCGCGATGGCTGGCGACGAAGGCCGGCAGGGCGACGGCCATCTCTAGCGCTCCACCTGAACGTGGGCCCGCAGGAACGCCTCGGTGGCCTCGGCCGACGCGAGCACCGTGGCCTGCTCCTCGGACGTCAGCCCGCCCAGCTTCTCCACCAGCTTCGTCCCCATCCTCCTCCGGGCGTCGGCTTGCAAACCGGGCGCGCGCGTGAGGAAGGCCAGCACCAGCTCCACCTCGTCCGGCGTCAGCGCCCGCGTGGCTTTCGGACCCGGGGCGCCGGCTTCGGGCGCCCTCGTCGCGGTGTACTTGTCCAGGTCGATGCGCTCCTCGCGCACCAGCACCGTCCCAGCCAGCAGGTCACCCAGGCGTCGGTGCTGCGGCGTCAGCAGCATGCTGATGCAGCCGGCGGCATAGACACCCGGCAGGAAGTCCACCGCGCGGCACAGGTTGCGCACCGCGCTCTCGTAGAGGCCCACTGGCGAGCCATCCAGCCGCACCACGCGGATGCGCAGCGCCCGCTTGCCCGGTGTCTGCCCATGGAAGAAGACCTCGCCCAGCGTCCAGTACAGCCACTGTGTGGCGAAGATGCCCACCACCAGCAACGTCTGGCCCACGCCCGACAGCCCCTGGAAGACGCCGAGCACGTCCGACACCAGCAGCGTGAAGACGAAGTACGCCACCACCCAGAAGAAGAAGAGCAGGCTGGCGTCCACCAGCCACGCGAGGCACCGGTAGCCGATGCCGGCCACGGGCAGGGAGAGCGCCACGCGTTCCGGCGTGGCCACGGCGAGGTGCGGAGTCGAAGCGGTACTCATGTCCGCTACCCAGCATACACGCCGCCCGCCGTACCATCTCCCACCTGTTGCGACCCGGCTGTCTGGCTAATCCAGGCTCAGAGGGGTGTTGCGTGGTGGACATCCGGACCCACGACGGGGGACGGCGGGTATCGGCTGTTGGACGGAAAAGGCTGTCATGGACGCGACAGCGATGACGAACCAACGGACGCGGTGCCCGAATCCAATCCGATTCGCGCACACTTGACACTCGCGCCAGGGGCGCCTTCGCCTCTGCGCTTTCCCGGTGTTAGGGTATTCGTGGCGTTGAACCTGGAGCTGGCTCCAGCGGAGGTGGAGCCCGGAAGGACGTCGCGAGTCGTGGGTAGTTGAAAGCAGTCAGGGAGTCGGGTCTTACATCGATGGGCCGATCCCGGAGTGGTTCAGCGGACGTGCACGCACGACCTGGAAGCCTCTTCCCGCTGGCCTGAGCTGTCCGGAGGTCGGAAGCAGTCAACACTGCAGTCCAAGTTGTTTCGCCATGGCGGCTGGGGGGCCTTCGCATGGCAACTAATCAAGCAGCGATCCGTGTATCCATTCTCGAAGGACCGTGGGCGGCGTGGGAAAGCCTCGCCGACGGTCTTCGCGGCGAGGGTGTTGCCGTGACCTCGGTGACGAGGGACGTGCGACTCTTTCTCGATGGGCTGGGAACCGATCCGCCACAAGTGGCGGTGATGGATGTGGAAGGAGATAGCGAAGCGGCCGTGGGCTGCTCTGTGACCGAAGGCATCAACCTGTTGCGCGAAGCCCGCAAGCGTCGGCTGGAGGTGCGCATGTTGCTCCTCTCGGCCGTGAGTGCTCCGGAGATCATCTCCCAGTGCTTCGACGAGGGTGCCTCCGGCTACCTCTTCCGGAAGGGGCTCGGCACGTCCGCCGTGTCCTCGGCCATCAACTCGCTGGTGCGAGGTGAGCGGCTCTTCCCGGTGCAGCTGTTGCGCAACGACTTCGAGCATCCGCCCGTCACGTCACCCACCGCGAGTGTCCTGCTGGCGCTCACTCAGCGCGAGCGCGAGGTCCTGGCGTATGTGGCCGGGGGCGCGGACAACTTGAAGATCGCCGCACATCTTCAAATCGCCGAGCGCACCGTCAAGTCGCACGTCACCCAGCTCTACCGGAAGCTTGGGGCCGAGAACCGCACCCAGCTGGCGTTGCGCGCCTGCCATCTGGGGGTTCGTCCGCCGCCGGACCTCTGAGACGTTGAACCCCGCCCTCGGACCCCAGTGAGTTCACCGGGGTCCGTCAGGCGGGGCGCTCGTCGCTTCAGTTCTTCAGCGCCTGCTCTTCCATCTTCTTGCGCAGGCTCAGCGGACGCATGTCCGTCCACACCTGCTTGATGTGCTCGAGGCACTCGGCCTTCAGGCCCTGCTTGCCCGCGTCCTTCCAGCCCGGCGCGTTCTCCCGGTCCGCCGGCCAGATGGAATACTGCTCCTCGTGGTTGACGACGACCTTGTAGATCGTCGTGTCCTCGCGCTCGTCCGCCATGTGAGTGACTCCTGAAAGTGGCTGCATCTTGTTCACATCCCAGGAAAAGGGGTCAAGACCGCCAGGAGTAGGCGGATGCCTACCGACCCCTCTGCTGGAACACTGCTCCGACAGGCTGTCCTTCCCGCGACCATGCGTCCTGGTGCGAGAGAGAGCCACCCCCTGTCGTGAAGGTGGCCCGTCATGACTCCCGACCTTCCAGGTCGAACAATTTCTTCAACCACCGCGTGACGTGCGGTGCGCGCAGCACGGAGACGGCGTCTCCGGGGGACTCGTGGAGCTCGAGGCCGCCCTCGGCCAACTCGCCCCAGCCCCCGTCGAGCGCGTCCTCATCCCGCTCCGGAGCCTCCGTCGCGCGCAGCAGCCTCACGGCGCCCTCGGTGGGCTCGGGGAGGTAGCGCCGCGCGGCGCGCAGGTGGCTGGCGAAGACCTTGAAGTGCACGTGCAGCTCCGCGAGCGAGAGCGCTTCCGGCAGCAGGCCCGTCTTCGCGCCTTCGGCATGCAGGTGCGCGAGCAGCGGCTCCGCGTCCTTGCTGGTGGTGAGCGCCGAGGGCAGCGCCGGGGCGTCGATGCCCGCCTGGGCGGCGAGCAGCTTCGCGAACAGCGCCCCCTGCGCGCCGGCCGTGGTGGCCGCCGTGCTGGCATCCGGCTCCGCGGGGAGCGGCTCGATGAGCAACAGCTCCACGGCATGGCCTTCGCGCTGGAGTTGCTGTGCCATCTCCCACGCCACCAGCGCGCCCATTCCCGGGCCGGCCAGCCGGTACGGCCCCTGGGGCGCGGAGGCACGCAGGGCTTCCACGTAGAGCGTGGCCATCGCCTCCACGGACTCGAGCGGGGCGCGGCCCTCCTCCAGACCGCGGGCCTGGATTCCGACGACGCTCCAGCCCTCGGGGGCGTGGTTCGCGAGCTCCGCGTAGCCGTCCACCCGGCCATCCATTCCGTGGATGACGTGGAGCACGCGTCGCGCATCGGTGCCCGGGCGCAGCGTGACGAGCGGCGACCAGGTGGGCGTGGCAGGACGGGCCGTCGCCTTGGGGCGTGTGTCCTGGGCCTTCAGCGCCTCCTGGGCGCGCTCGAGCAGCAGGGCGAGCGACTCGACGGTGGGGGCCTCGAAGAGGGCGCGCAGCGGCAGCTCCACGCCCAGTACCGCGCGCACGCGGGAGACGACCTGCGTGGCCAGCAGCGAGTGCCCACCGAGCGAGAAGAAGTTGTCGGTGATGCTCACGCGAGGCGTGCGCAGCACCTCCGCGAAGGCCCCGGCCAGCAGCTCCTCCAGTGGCGTGCGAGGCGCGGAGAACGGCGTGGTGCCACGCAGGCTCTCCTCGTCCGGAGGAGGCAGCGCGCCGCGCGCCACCTTGCCGGTGGGCATCAGCGGCAGTGCCTCCAGACGCACGAAGATGGACGGCACCATGTACTCGGGCACCTTCTCGCGAAGGACCTGACGGGCCTCCTCGGTGCTCCACGGCGCGTCGGCCGGCAGCACCACGTAGCCGACGAGGCGGCGATCTCCCGCGACATCCTCGCGGACGATGGCCACCGCGTCGCGCACCTGGGGCAGCGCGCGCAGGGCCACTTCCACCTCGCCCAGCTCGATGCGGAAGCCTCGCAGCTTCACCTGGCTGTCCAGGCGGCCGAGGAACTCCAGGTTGCCATCCGCCAGCCACCGGGCCTTGTCGCCCGTGCGGTACAGCCGCGAGCCGGAAGCGCCGCCCATGAAGTTCGGCGGGAACCGGTCCGACGTCAGGTCCGGGCGGCCGTGGTAGCCGTGGGCCACGTTGGCGCCACCGACGTAGACCTCGCCCGCGACGCCGATGGGGCAGGGCGCGCCGTGCGGGTCCAACACGTAGAGCTGCACGTTGGTGACCGGCGAGCCCACCGGGGGCAGCGCCGGCCAGCGCTTGCGGTCCGCGGGTGCGCGCCACGCGGTGACGACGTGCGCTTCCGACGGGCCGTACTGGTTCTCCAGCGTGCACTCCGGCAGCCGGTCGAAGAACGCGAGCAGCGCGGGCGTCACCTGGAGCTGCTCGCCGGCGGTGACGATTTCACCCAGCGGCGGAAGCTCCTTCTCCGTGAGCGCCGCGTCGCACATCGCCTGGAGGGCGACGAAGGGCAGGAACAGCCGCTCCACGCGGTGCTCGCGCATGTAGCGCAGCATGGCGGGCGGGTCCTGGCGCAAGGAGCCGTTGATGAGCAGCACCTTGCCACCCAGGAACCAGGTGCCGAACAGCTCCTGGAACGACACGTCGAAGTTGAGCGACGCGAACTGGAGCGTCGTCGCGTCCGGCTTCACCGCGCGCTTCATCAACCACCACAGCATGTTGCCCACCGCGCGGTGGGACATGACGATGCCCTTGGGCCGGCCCGTGCTGCCGGAGGTGTAGACGAAGTAGCAGTTCGTCTCCGGCGACATGCCCACGTCGGGCGAGTGCGTCGGCCGCGAGGCGACGGACGTCTCCTCCTCGAGTCGGATCACTCGCGCCGTCAATCCCGGAGGCAGCGCGGAGACGAGCGCCGAGTGCGCGAGGACAACGGGCGCGCCGGTGTCCTCCAGCATCAGGGCCAGTCGGTCCGCCGGGTAGCTCGGGTCCAACGGGAGGAAGGCGGCGCCCGCCTTGAGCGTGGCCAGCACCGCGACGGGCATGTCCAGGCTCGCGCGCTCCAGGCACAGGCCCACCGTGCCATTGACGGGCACGCCGAGCGAGATGAGGTGATGGGCGAGCTGGTTGGCCCGCGCGTCGAGCTGCGCGTAGGTGAGTGAGCGGGTGCCATCCGTCACGGCCACGCGGTCCGGTGTGCGCGACACCTGGGCCTCCACCCAGCGGTGCATCAGGCCCGGCACGTAGGTCGGGTCCACCGCGGCGTTGAAGCCCTCGACGACCTGCTGACGCTCGGTGTCCGAGAGCAGGGGCAGCCGGCCCAGCGTCAGGTCCGGCTGGGAGACGGCGCCTTCGAGCAGGTGCTGGAGCGCCCCCACCATCCGCTCCGCCGTCTCTCGCGTGAAGAGGTCGGAGGCGTATTCCAGGTAGCCGGTGAAGCCCTGCGGCGACTCGAACACGGAGAGCGTCAGGTCGAACTTGGCCGTGCCGCTGGTGGCCTCCATCGCCGACATGCGGAGGCCCGCGGAGTCGTAGGTCTCCTTGTTGACGTTCTGGAGGACGAACAGCACCTGGAACAGCGGCGTGCGGTTGAGGCTGCGCTCGGGCTGGAGCTCCTCGACCAGCTTCTCGAACGGAACGTCCTGGTGCGCGTACGCATCCAGCGTCGCTTCACGTACGCGGCCGAGCAGCTCGCGGAACGTCTGGTGCTCGGACAGCTGCGTGCGCAGCACGAGCGTGTTGGCGAAGAAGCCGATGAGCTTCTCGAGGTCGGAGTGGCGCCGGCCGGCGATGGGAGAGCCGATGCTGATGTCGTCCTGACCGGAGTAGCGCCACAGCAGGGTCTGGAAGGCGGCGAGCAGCACCATGAACGTCGTGGCGCCCTCGCGGCGCGCCAGGGTCTGGACCGCATCCTGGAGGCCGCGCGGCATGGTGACGCCCACCATGTCACCCTTGAAGCTGCTGACCGCCGGACGGGCGAAGTCCGTGGGCAGCTCCAGCGCCGGGGGCGCGTTCAGCAGATGTTTGCGCCACCAGGCCACCTGCCTGTCGAGCACGTCGCCCTTCAGCCAACTGCGCTGCCAAGTGGAGTAGTCCGCATACTGGAGCGGCAGGTCCGGCAGCGTGAGCGGCAGTCCCCGGGCGAAGGACGTGTACGCGGAGGCCAGCTCGTTGATGAGCAGACCCATGGACCAACCATCCGAGACGATGTGGTGCATGGACATCAGCAGCACGTGGTCCTCGGCGCCGAGCTTCAGCAGCCGGACGCGCAGGAGCGAGCGGTCCGTCAGGTTGAACGGACGCTGCGTCTCCTCGGTGACCGCGCGACGCGCCTCGGCCTCGCGGGCCTCGGGCTCCAGCGCACTCAGGTCCAGCACGATCAGCGCGGCGGGCTCGTGCGGATGGATGACCTGGATGGGCTGACCGTTGTTGCTCAGGATGGACGTGCGCAGGGACTCGTGCCGACGGAGCAACTCGTTGACGGCCCGGCTCATCGCGTCCACGTTCAGCGCGCCCTCCAGCCGCACGGTGGCGGGGATGTTGTAGAAGGCGCTGTTCGGCTCGAGCTGGTCGAGGAACCACAGGCGCTGCTGGGCGAACGACGCCGGCAGATCGCCCGTGCGCGCCACGGGGACCAGCGGCGGAATCTCCAGCCCCTGGCCCTGCTGCACCGCGAGGTCCACGCGCTGCGCCAGTGCCGCCAGGTCGGGCGTGTCGAACAAGTCCCGCAGCGGCAGCTCCACCTTGAACACCGCGCGCATGCGACTGATGGCCTGGGTCGCCATCAGCGAGTGCCCGCCCAGCTCGAAGAAGTTGTCGTGGATGCCCACGCGCTCCACTTCGAGCACCGCGCACCAGATGGTGCCCAGCCGCGCCTCCGTGGGTGTGCGAGGCCCCACGAAGTCGGGCCGCCCGCTGACGTTGCTCATGTCCGGCGCGGGCAGGGCCTTGCGGTCCACCTTGCCGTTCGAGGTCAACGGCAGCGCGTCCAGCACCATCACCACCGTGGGCACCATGTACTCGGGCAGCGCGTCCTTCAGCGCCGAGCGCAGCGTCGCTCCGTCGGTGGGCACGCCTTCGCGCGCCACGGCGTAGGCGATGAGGCGCTTGCCGCCAGGTCCATCCTCGCGAGCCACCACGACGGCCTCGCGCACCGCCGGGTGCCGGGCCAGCGCGGCCTCGACTTCACCCAGCTCGATGCGGAAGCCACGCACCTTCACCTGCGCGTCCACGCGGCCGACGAACTCCAGCGTGCCGTCGTCGCGCCAGCGCACCACGTCGCCGGTGCGGTATAGCCGCGCGCCGGGCACCTCGGAGTACGCATCCGGGATGAAGCGCTCGGCGGTGAGCGCGGGCCTGCCCGCGTAGCCTCGAGCCACGCCGACTCCGCCCAGGTACAGCTCACCCTTGACGCCCACCGGCACCGGCTCGCCGCGTGCGTCGAGCACGTAGACGCGCACGTTGGCCAGGGGCCTGCCGATGGAGGGCACGTGGCTGTCATCCGCGACGACCTGTCCGAGCGTGGCCACGACGGTGGCCTCCGTGGGGCCGTAGGTGTTGAGGAACCGGCGACCCGGGGCCCACCGTGCGACGACGTCCGAGGGCAGGGCCTCGCCGCCGGAGATGACCGTCCGCAGCGCGGGCAGCGCGTCGGCGGGCGTGGCGGCCAGCGCCGCGGGCGTGAGGCTGATGACCGTGAGCGCCTGCTCTCGCAGCAGGGCGTGCAGCGGCGCGCCCGGCATCACCTTCTCCAGCGGCGCGAGCACCAGCGTGGCGCCCGAGGTCAGCGTGGTGAAGATCTCCTCCACGGACAGGTCGAAGGAGAGGTTGGCGAACTGGAGCACGCGCTCGCCCGGACCGATGCCGTAGGCCGTGGCCTCGTGCGTGACGAGGTTGGCCACGCTCCGGTGCTCCACCGCCGTGCCCTTGGGCTGGCCCGTGCTGCCGGAGGTGTAGAGCACGTACGCGAGGTTGCCGGGAGTGACGCCGGTGACAGGCGCCTCGATGCTCTCTCGCGCCAGGGCCTCGTGCGCGGTGTCCAGGCACAGGGCACGGGCGCGGTGCGGCTCGGGGAAGCGGTCCACGAGCGGGGACTGCGTCAGCAGCAGCGCGGCACCGCTGTCGTCGAGCAGGAAGGACAGGCGCTCGCGCGGCAGCAGCGGATCCACGGGCACCCAGGCGCCGCCCGCCTTGAGGATGCCGAGCAGGCCCACCACGACATCCAGCGAGCGTTCCACGCCGAGCGCGACGCGGACCTCGGGGCCGACGCCGTGACGGCGCAGCACATGGGCGAGCTGGTTGGCCCGCTCGTTCAACTGGGCATAGGTGAGCTGGGTGCCCTCGAAGGAGGCCGCCAGCGCGTCGGGAGCGCGGTGGACCTGGGCCTCGAAGAGCACGTGTACGCAGGCCTCGGGGAAGTCCGCGCGCGTGTCGTTCCACGTCACGAGCTGCCGCAGACGCTCCTCGCCGGAGAGCAGCGTGAGCGAGGAGAGGCGACGCTCGGGGGCGGAGACGAGCAGCTCCACGAGCGCCCGGAAGTGCCGGATCATCCGCTCGATGGTGGACGCGTCGTAGAGGTCCGCCTGGTAGTTGAATTCGCCCGTGAAGCCCGCTGCGCTTCGTCCCATGGAAAGCGTGATGTCGAACTTGGCGACATGGTCCTCGTCGGGGCCCGGACGCAGCGTCAGGCCCGGCAGTGAGGCCGTCGCGTCCGGTGTGTTCTGGAGGATGAACATCACGCGGAACAGCGGCGACTGCTGGAGGTCACGCAGGGGCTGGAGCTGCTCGAAGGGCAGGTGCTGGTGTGCGTAGGCGCCGAGCGCCGTCTCGCGCACGCGGCCCAGCAGCTCGCGCACCGTCGGGTCCCCATCCAGGCGCGTGCGGAGGACCAGCGTGTTGAGGAAGTAGCCGACCAGGCCCTCCAGCTCCGCGCGGTTGCGTCCCGCCACCGGCGAGCCCACGGAGATGTCGTCCTGACCGGAGTAGCGGGACAGGACGAACTGGAACGCCGCCAGGAAGAACATGAAGGGGGTGATGCCTTCACGGTGGCAGAACGTCTCGATGGCCACCGCCAGCGCGGGAGGCACCACGAGGGGCAACAGGCCGCCGCGAGGCCGCGAAAGGTGCGCGCGCGGCCGGTCGGTGGGCAGCTCCAGATCCTGGGGAGCCCCATCGAGCTGTCGCTGCCACCAGGTGAGCTGACGGTCCAGCTCAGCGCCGTCCAGCCAGCGGCGCTGCCACGCGGCGAAGTCCGCGTACTGGAGTGGCAGCTCGGGGAGGTTCGGCACGCGGCCGGCCTGGAAGTCACCGTACAGGAGCGCCATCTCACGGACGACGACGCTGATGGACCAGCCGTCGGAGACGATGTGGTGGACGTTGAGCAGCAGCAGGTGCTCCTGGTCCTCCAGCACCAGCACGGCGGCGCGCAGCAGCGGCCCGGTGCTCAGGTCGAACGAATACATCGAGTGTTCGCCCGCGTGACGTCGGGCCTCGAGGTCTCGCTGCTCGGCGGAGAGGTGGCGCAGGTCGATGACGGGCAGCTCGAACGGCGAGGGGGCGTGGATGACCTGCACGGGGCCCTCCGACTCCGTGTGGAACGTGGTGCGCAGGGCCTCGTGACGGTGCACGACGGCTTCCAGCGTCCGACGCAGCACTTCCACGTCCAGCTCACCGGAGAGCACCAGCGCCGTCGGGATGTTGAACGCGGGGCTGCCTGGCTCGAGCTGGTCCAGGAACCACACGCGCTGCTGCGAGAACGAGAGGGGCAGCTTGCCCTCGCGCGGCGTGCGCTCGATGGGCGGCGCCGTCGTCGTCGCGCCGGTGCGCAGGGCGGTGTCGACCCGCTGGGCCAGCGCGGCGACGGTGGGGGCCTCGAAGAGGTCTCTCACCGGCAGCTCCACCGCGAAGGCGGAGCGGATGCGCGACGTCACCTGGGTGGCGAGCAGCGAGTGGCCGCCCATCTCGAAGAAGTTGTCCGTGACGCTGACGCGAGCCAGCTTCAGCACCGTCGCGAACAGCTCCGCCAGCTTCTCCTCCACGGGCGTGCGAGGCGCGGTGAACGCCGTGTCGCCGCGCAGGCTCTCCACGTCGGGTGAGGGCAGCGCGTTGCGGTCCACCTTGCCGTTGGGCGTGAGGGGGAGCGCGGCGAGCACGGCGATGGCGGAAGGCACCATGTGCTCGGGCAGGCGTCGCTTGAGCGACTCGCGCAGGGCCGCGACGTCGATGGTGTCGTTGGAGTCGGCGACGACGTAGGCGACGAGGCGCTTGTCGCCAGCGGCTTCGGTACGGACGGTGGCGACGGCCTGGTGGACGGAGGGGTGGAATAGGAGAGCGGCCTCGACTTCACCGAGCTCGATGCGGAAGCCGCGCAGCTTCACCTGGTCGTCGATACGGCCGAGGAATTCGAGGGTGCCGTCGGGCAGCCAGCGAGCCTTGTCACCGGAGAGGTAGAGGCGAGCGCCGGGAGTGGGGCTGAAGGGGTTGGGGACGAAGCGCTCGGCGGTGAGGGCGGGCTGAGAGAGGTAGCCACGAGCGAGGCCGACGCTGTCGACGCAGAGCTGTCCCGGGACACCGACGGGCAGTGGGCGCAGAGAGGAGTCGAGGACGTAGACGCGGACGTTGTCCCAGGGCTTGCCGATGGAAGGAGTCTGGCCGGGGAGGAGAGGTGCGGAGATGGAGGCGCAGACGGTGACTTCGGTGGGGCCGTAGGCGTTGAGGAGACGGAGGCGAGAGCCCCAGCGCTGGACGAGCTCGGGAGGGCAGGCCTCGCCTGCGGAGATGAGGGTTTGGAGAGAGGGAAGGTCCTCGGGACGCATCTGCGCGAGGACGGAGGGAGTGAGGGTGACGGCGGAGATGGACTCGTCGCGGAGCAAGTCGCGCAGAGGAGCGCCGGGGAGGAGGCGCTCGCGAGGAGCGAGGACGAGGGTGGAGCCGGCGAGGAGGGCGCCGAAGATTTCTGCGACGGAGGCGTCGAAGCCGAAGGCGGCGTACTGGAGGACGCGAGAGGAGGGAGAGAAGCCGTGGGCACGGCCTGCGGTGAGCGCGGTGTTGGCGAGGCCGCGGTGCTGGAGAAGGGTGCCCTTGGGAGTGCCGGTGGAGCCGGAGGTGTAGATGACGTAGGCGAGGTTGTCGGCGCTGGTGCTGGAGGCCGGAGCGGACTCGGGCTGCGCGGAGATGAGGCTCGCGTCGGAATCCAGCCGGACGACGCTTTCCACATTCAGACCCAGCGACTGCACCAGAGCCGCCGTGGTGACGAGCACGGGAGCGGCGCAGTCGCGGAGCATGAAGGAGAGGCGCTCGACGGGGTAGGAGGCATCGAGAGGGACCCAGGCGCCGCCGGCCTTGAGGATGGCGAGGATGGAGACGACGAGGTCGAGAGAGCGCTCGACGCAGAGAGCGACGGGGACTTCGGCCGTGACGCCGAGGCCACGCAGGTGGTGCGCGAGGCGATTGGCGCGAGAGTCGAGCTGAGCGTAGGTGAGGGAGTCGCCCTCGAAGCGAAGCGCGGTGGCGTCAGGAGTGCGAGCGGCCTGGGCCTCGAAGAGGGCGTGAGCGGTGGAGTCGCGCGGGAAGGCACGCTCCGTGTCGTTCCACTCGACGAGGAGCTGGTGCTGCTCGGCCTCGGAGAGAAGGGAGAGGGAGGAGAGAGGTGCCTCGGGCTGAGCCGCGGCCTTCTCGAGGAGAGCACCGAGGTGGATGAGCAGCCTGTCGACGGTTTGAGCCGTGAAGAGGTCGGTGCGGTACTCGATGCTGCAACCCAGGCCCTGGGCCGTCTCTTGGAGGGCGAGGGTGAGGTCGAGGCGCGAGGTGCCGGTGTTGGAGGGCTGGACGTGGAAGGTGAGGCCCGGGAGCTTCAGCTCGGCCTCGGGCTGATTCTGGAGCACCACGGCGACCTGGAAGAGAGGCGCGTGAGCGAGGCTGCGCTCGGGGTTGACGGCCTTGACCAGCTCCTCGAAGGGCAGGTCCTGGTGCGCGTAGGCGCCCAGCGTGTCCTTCCTCACGCGTCCGAGCAGCTCGCGGAAGGAGGGATTGCCACCCAACCGCGCGCGCAGGGCGAGCTGGTTGATGAAGAAGCCGATGAGGCCCTCGGTCTCCGCCTGGTTCCGGTTGGCGATACCGGTGCCGATGACGAAGTCCTCCTGGCCAGAGTAGCGGGACAGGACGGCCTGGAGGCCCGCCACCAGGGCCATGAACAGCGTGGAGCCCTCACGACGGCACAGCGCGTGGAGTGAGTCGACGAGCTGACGCGGCAGCATGCGCGAGACACTCGCGCCTCGGAAGCCCTGCACGGCGGGACGCGGGAAGTCCGTGGGCAGCTCCAGCAGCGGAGGCACCCCCGCGAGGAGCTCCTTCCACCAGGAGAGCTGGGTTTCGAGCGCCTCGCCCTGGAGCCAGGACTGCTGCCATGCGGCGTAGTCGGCGTACTGGATGGGCAGCTCCGGCAGCGGCGAAGCCTGACCCGAGGAGAAGGCCGCGTAGAGCGCCGCCGTCTCACGCACGAGCACATCCATGGACCAACCGTCCGAGATGATGTGGTGCATCGTCAGCAGCAGCACGTGCCGCTGTTCACCCAGCCGAAGCAGGGTGACGCGCAGCAGGGGGCCGTGCGTGAGATTGAAGGGACGACGAGCCTCTTCATCGACACGGAGCTGGAGCTCGGCATCGTCGAGTCCGGACAGCTCCACCACGGGCACCGACACAGGCATCGACGCATGCACGAGCTGCTCGGGGCCCGCGCGGAACGTCGTGCGCAGCACCTCATGGCGCCGGACGACTTCCGTGAAGGCTCGCTCCAGCGCGTCCGTGTCCACCACGCCTTCGAGCCGCAGCGCGATGGGCATGTTGTACGACGGGCTGCCCGGCTCCAACTGGTCCAGGAACCACAGTCGCTGCTGCGCGAAGGACGGCACGAAGGCCCGGGGCGCTTCGCCATCACGCGGAAGGGCGGTGAGAGGCGGCCTCTGGAGCTTCGCGCCCGCGCTCAGGGCGGCGTCGATGCGCGTGGCCAGCGTGTGGACCGTCGGCGCCTCGAACAGCTCGCGCAGGGGCAACTCGACCTGGAACGCGGACCGCACGCGTGAGACGAGCTGTGTGGCGAGCAGCGAGTGTCCGCCCAGCTCGAAGAAGCTGACGGTGGTGCTGACACTCGGCACTCCGAGCACCTGGGCGAACAGCCCCGCGAGCAGCTCCTCGGTGGGCGTACCCGGCGTGGCCTGGGACGCGTCCTCGGTGAGCCACGACTGCTCGGGCACGGGCAGCGCCTTGCGGTCCACCTTTCCGTTCGCGGTGAGGGGCAGCGCGTCCATCATCCGCAGCGCGGACGGAACCATGTACTCGGGCAGGCGCTGGGCGATGAACGCTCGCAGCGCGGGGGCCTCCAGCGAGGACGCACCCACGACGTAGCCCACCAGTCGCTTGTCTCCGGGTCGGTCCTCGCGAGCGAGCACCACGGCCTCACGCACCTCGGGATGCGCGAGCAGGGCGGACTCGATTTCGGCCAGCTCGATGCGGTAGCCGCGCACCTTCACCTGGGCGTCGGCGCGACCGAGGAACTCCAACACACCGTCATGGCGCCAGCGGGCCTGGTCGCCCGTGCGGTAGAGCCGGGCGCCGGGCACGGAGGAGAACGCATCCGGGACGAACCGCTCGGCCGTCATCGCCGGCTGGCCGACGTAGCCGCGTGCCACGCCCTCGCCTCCGATGAACAGCTCACCCGTGACACCCACGGGCACCACCTGCCCATGTGCATCCAGCACGTACACCTGCGTGTCACCAATCGGGCCGCCAATGGGCGCGGTGGCTCCGTGGATGGGGCCATTCACCGTCCAGGACGTGGCGTCGACCGCCGTCTCGGTGGGGCCGTAGCAGTTGGCCAGACGGGTCTCCGGCCACTGCGCGCGGATGCGCCGCGCGAGCTCCGCCGGCAGTGCTTCACCACCGGACACCAGCACTCGCAGGCCCGTGGCGCGCTCGAGTCGCTCGGTCTCCACGAACAGGCTGAGCTGCGAGGGGACGAGCTGGAGCACCGTCACCTGCCGATGCGCGAGCACCGTCAGCAGTGCGTCCATGTCCAGGTCCGCCGCCGCCGGAGGCAGCACCAGCCGCGCACCGCTGACCAGCGTGGAGATCAGCTCCGGCACCACGGCGTCGAAGCCAGGGGCCGTCTTCTGCAGCACGCGGTCGCTGGGCCCCAGGCCCAGATTCGAGCTGAACCAGGCCGTGTGTCGGGCCAGGGCGCGGTGCGGCACCAGTACGCCCTTGGGGCGTCCCGTCGAGCCGGACGTGAAGAGGATGTACGCCGCGCTCTCCGAAGACAGGACAGGGGCGCGGAAGGTGCTGCTCGCCACCGGTTCGGACGCCAGTACGTCTTCGAGCACCAGTACGCCAGCCGTCCCCGCTGGCAGCGCGTCACGCAGCGCGCGCTGGGTCAGCACAACCGTGGGCGCGGTGTCGTCCAGCATCATCGCCAGTCGCTCGGACGGCGAGGAAGGATCGAGCGGGACCCAGACGCCGCCCGCAGCGAGAATGCCGAGGACTCCGGCGACCAGCTCGGGTGAGCGACGCGCGAACAGACCGACGCGCACTTCGGGCCCGATGCCGCGCTGACGCAGCACTTCAGCCAGCGCGAGCGCCTGCCGCTCCAACTCGCGATACGTGAGCTGCCCGTCGTTCCACTCCAGGGCGACGGTCTCGGGGGCCAGGGCGGCGCGCGACTGGAACCACGCGAAGACGGAGGTGTCGCGCGGGAAGTCCGAGCGCGTGTCGTTCCACTCCACCACCAGCCGGTGCCGCTCCTCGGTGGAGAGCACTGGCAGCGCGGCGAGCATGAGGTCCGGGTTGTTCACCGCCGCTTCGAGCAGGCGCGTGAAGTGCCCCGTCATGGCCTGGATGGTCTCCAGGTCGAAGAGGTCCGTGTTGTATTCGAACCCGCCCGTGAGCCCGTCCTGCGTCTCCTGGAGGACGAGGGACAGGGCGTACTTCGCGATGCCCGGGTCCACGTCCGCGGAAGTGAGGGTGAGCTCTGACAGGGTCAGCGAGGGGGCAGGCATGTTCTGCAGCGCGAACATCACCTGGAACAGCGGCGAGTGACTCAGGCTGCGCGCGGGCTGCAACTCCTCCACCAACTGCTCGAACGGGACGTCCTGGTTCGTCAGCGCGCCGAGCGCCGTCTCTCGGGCTTGCTCGACGAGTGCGCGGAACGTCATGTCACCGGACATGCGTCCACGGAGGACGAGCGTGTTGATGAACACGCCGATGAGGCCCTCGGTCTCCGGACGATTGCGCCCGGCCACCGGTGAGCCCACGAGCACGTCGTCCTGACCCGTGGCGCGGTACAGCAGCGCCTCGAACGCGGCGAGCAGCACCATGAACGGCGTGGCGCCCATGTGCTGGCTGAAGGTCGTCACGGCGGAGGAGACCGCAGGAGACAGTCGCACGGGGTAGGTCGAGCCGGCCTGGGTCTGCATCGCCGGAACGGGACGGTCTGTCGGCAGCGTGAGCACGTGGTTCGCGCCCGCGAGCTGGGTCCTCCAGTACGTGAGCTGTCGCTCCAGCTCACCGGCCTCCAGCCACTGGTGCTGCCAGGCGGCGTGGTCGGCGTACTGCACGCGCAGCTCCGGCAGGGACGCGGGACGTCCCTCGCGAGCGGCGATGTACAGCTCCCCGGCCTCGCGCACGAGCACGCCCGTGGACCAGCCGTCGGAGATGATGTGGTGCATCGTCAGCAGGAGCACGTGCAGGCGCTCATCCATGCGGAGCAGCGTCACGCGCAGCAGGGGGCCTCGGGCCAGGTCGAAGGGCCGCTGCGCCTCCTGGAGCGACAACCTCTTCGCTTCGTCCTCGCGTTGCGCGGACAGGTCCACGAGCGCGAACTTCAGCTCCGCCGCCTCGGCGATGGCCTGCACCGGGCTGCCGTGGGCATTCGCGGGGAACGTGGTGCGCAGCGACTCATGGCGCCGCACCAGCGCACCGAAGGCCTGCTCCAGGGCCGCGACATCGACCGGGCCATCCAAGCGGATGGCGGCGGGCAGGTTGTAGAGGGCGGTGCCCGGCTCGAGCTGATCCAGGAACCACAGCCGCCGCTGCGCGAAGGACAGCGGAAGCTCACCCGTGCGAGGCACCGGCACCAGCTCTGGCGCCCGTGACGCACCCGCACCCGCATGCGCGACCGCTTCGAGCCGTGCGGCCAGCTTCGCCACCGTGGGGGCCTCGAACAGCTCCCTCAGTGGCACTTCCATGCCGAAGGTGGCCTGGATGCGAGACATCGACTGCGTGGCGAGCAGGGAGTGGCCGCCCAGTTCGAAGAAGTCGTCGTGGATACCCACGCGCTCGATGTGCAGCAGCTCGGCCCAGAGTGCGGCGAGCTGGGTTTCGACGTGGGTCCGGGGCGCGACGTATTCGCGGACCGGAGCGGAGAGGGACGCGTCGGGCGAGGGCAGTGCGTTGCGGTCCACCTTTCCATTGGGCGTGAGGGGGAGCGCGGCGAGCACGGCGATGGTGGAAGGCACCATGTGCTCGGGCAGGCGTCGCTTGAGCGACTCGCGCAGGGCCGCGACGTCGATGGTGTCGCTGGAGTCGGCGACGACGTAGGCGACGAGGCGCTTGTCGCCAGCGGCTTCGGTACGGACGGTGGCGACGGCCTGATGGACGGAGGGGTGGAATAGGAGAGCGGCCTCGACTTCACCGAGCTCGATGCGGAAGCCGCGCAGCTTCACCTGGTCGTCGATACGGCCGAGGAATTCGAGGGTGCCGTCGGGCAGCCAGCGAGCCTTGTCACCTGAGAGGTAGAGGCGAGCGCCGGGAGTGGAGCTGAAGGGGTTGGGGACGAAGCGCTCGGCGGTGAGGGCGGGCTGAGAGAGGTAGCCACGAGCAAGACCGACGCTGTCGACGCAGAGCTGGCCGGGGACACCGACGGGCAGTGGGCGCAGAGAGGAGTCGAGGACGTAGACGCGGACGTTGTCCCAGGGCTTGCCGATGGAAGGAGTCTGGCCGGGGAGGAGAGGTGCGGAGATGGAGGCGCAGACGGTGACTTCGGTGGGGCCGTAGGCGTTGAGGAGACGGAGGCGAGAGCCCCAGCGCTGGACGAGCTCGGGAGGGCAAGCCTCGCCTGCGGAGATGAGGGTTTGGAGAGAGGGGAGGTCCTCGGGACGCATCTGCGCGAGGACGGAGGGAGTGAGGGTGACGGCGGAGATGGACTCGTCGCGGAGCAAGTCGCGCAGAGGAGCGCCAGGGAGGAGGCGCTCGCGAGGAGCGAGGACGAGGGTGGAGCCGGCGAGGAGGGCGCCGAAGATTTCGGCGACGGAGGCGTCGAAGCCGAAGGCGGCGTACTGGAGGACGCGAGAGGAGGGAGAGAAGCCGTGGGCACGGCCAGCGGTGAGAGCGGTGTTGGCGAGGCCGCGGTGCTGGAGGAGGGTGCCCTTGGGAGTGCCGGTGGAGCCGGAGGTGTAGATGACGTAGGCGAGGTTGTCGGCGCTGGTGCTAGAGGCCGGAGGGGACTCGGGCTGCGCGGAGATGAGGCTCGCGTCGGAATCCAGCCGGACGACGCTTTCCACATTCAGACCCAGCGACTGCACCAGAGTCGCCGTGGTGACGAGCACGGGGGCGGCGCAGTCGCGGAGCATGAAGGAGAGGCGCTCGACGGGGTAGGAGGCATCGAGGGGGACCCAGGCGCCGCCGGCCTTGAGGATGGCGAGGATGGAGACGACGAGGTCGAGAGAGCGCTCGACGCAGAGAGCGACGGGGACTTCGGCCGTGACGCCGAGGGAGCGCAGGTGGTGCGCGAGGCGATTGGCGCGAGAGTCGAGCTGAGCGTAGGTGAGGGAGTTGCCCTCGAAGCGAAGCGCGGTGGCGTCAGGAGTGCGAGCGGCCTGGGCCTCGAAGAGGGCGTGAGCGGTGGAGTCGCGCGGGAAGTCTCGTGCCGTGTCGTTCCACTCGACGAGGAGTTGGTGCTGCTCGGCCTCGGAGAGCAGGGACAAGGTGGAGAGAGGAGCCTCGGGCTGGGCCGCGGCCTTCTCGAGGAGGGCACCGAGGTGGATGAGCAGCCTGTCGACGGTTTGAGCCGTGAAGAGGTCGGTGCGGTACTCGATGCTGCAACCCAGGCCCTGGGCCGTCTCCTGGAGGGCGAGGGTGAGGTCGAGGCGCGAGGTGCCGGTGTTGGAGGGCTGCAGGTGGAAGGTGAGGCCCGGAACCTTCAGCTCGGTCTCGGGCTGGTTCTGGAGCACCACGGCGACCTGGAAGAGAGGCGCGTGAGCGAGGCTGCGCTCGGGGTTGACGGCCTTGACCAGCTCTTCGAACGGAAGGTCCTGATGCGCGTAGGCGCCCAACGTGTCGTGGCGGACACGTGCGAGCAGCTCGCGGAAGGACGGGTTGCCACCCAGCCGTGCGCGCAGGGCGAGCTGGTTGACGAAGAAGCCGATGAGGCCTTCGGTCTCCGAGTGGTTCCGATTGGCGATACCGGTGCCGATGACGAAGTCCTCCTGTCCGGAGTAGCGGGACAGGACGGCCTGGATGCCGGCCATCAGGGCCATGAACAGCGTGGAACCCTCACGACGGCACAGCGCGTGGAGTGAGTCGACGAGCTGACGCGGCAGCACGCGCGAGACACTCGCGCCTCGGAAGCCCTGCATGGCGGGGCGCGGGAAGTCCGTGGGCATGTCCAGGTGCAACGCCGCTCCGGACAGATACGCACTCCACCAGTCGAGCTGGGCGTCGAGCGCCTCGCCCTTGAGCCAGGACCGCTGCCATGCGGCGTAGTCGGCGTACTGGATGGGCAGCTCGGGCAGCGGTGAAGGGCGCCGCGCCGCGAAGGCCTCGTAGAGCGCGGTGGACTCACGCACGATCAGGCCCATGGACCAGCCGTCCGAGATGATGTGGTGCATCGTCATCATCAACACGTGCCGCTGTTCACTCAGCCGCAGCAGCGCGGTCCGCAACAGGGGGCCACGCGCGAGGTCGAAAGGACGCTCGGCCTCCGCGAGGACTCGACGCTGGACTTCCCCGTCGCGCGCCTCTTCGGTGAGCGCGGACAAGTCGTCCAGCGGCATTGGCACGGCCGCGGGAGGATGGATGATTTGAACCGGGCCCTCGCGGAACGTGGTGCGCAGCACCTCGTGGCGGCGCACCAACTCCGTGAAGGACTGCTGCAACGCATCCATGTCCAGCGTGCCCTCGAGATGAATCGCGAGGGGCATGTTGAAGGTCGCGCTACCTGGCTGAAGCTTGTCGAGGAACCACAAGCGCTGCTGTGCGAACGACAGCGGTGGCGGCTGCGAGCGGTCCGTGCGGACCAGCGGCGGCGTTTGCGACCCGGCCGTCTGTTGATTCACTCGCTCGGCGAGCTGTGAAACGGAGGGGGCCTCGAAGAGTTCGCGGAGTGGGAGCTCGACGTTGAAGGTGGAGCGGATGCGAGAGACGACCTGGGTGGCGAGAAGGGAGTGCCCACCCAGGGCGAAGAAGCTCTCGGTGACGCTGACGCGAGGCAGGTTGAGGACGGCGCCAAAGAGCTCGGCGAGCTTCTCTTCCGTGGGGGTACGAGGTGCGACGAAGGACGACTCGTCCGTCAGGCTCGCCGCGTCGGGAGCCGGCAGCAGCCTTCTGGCGAGCTTCCCGCTGGGAGTCAGCGGCAGGGCCTCCAGGGCGACGAAGACGGAGGGCACCATGTACTCGGGCAGGCGCTTGAGCAGGGCGGAGCGGAGCGCTTCGGGAGTGACTGCGTCCGTCCCAGAGACAGGGACGACATAGCCGACGAGGCGCCTGGCGCCGGGGACGTCCTCTCGGACGATGGCCGCGGCGTCGCGGATGCCAGGCAGGGAGCGCAGCGCGGCCTCGACTTCGCCAAGCTCGACGCGGAAGCCGCGCAGCTTCACCTGTCCGTCGAGACGGCCGAGGAACTCGACGGTGCCCGAGGCGGTCCATCGAGCGGAGTCGCCGGTGCGATAGAGGCGTGCACCCGGCGTCGACGAGAACGGGTGGGGAACGAACTTCTCGGCCGTCAGCGCGGGCCTGCCGGTGTAGCCGAGTGCCAGGTGCGCGCCGCCGATGAAGAGTTCACCGGGCACGCCCACGGGCGTCGGCTGGCCAAGCGAGTCGAGGATGAAGAGCTGCGTGTGAGGCAGCGGCGAGCCGATGGAGGGCAGCCGGGGCCAGGAGGCGGGCGCTCCCTGCATGCGGAACGCGGAGACGACGTGCGTCTCGGAGGGACCGTACTGGTTCTCCAGGACGCAGCCCGGGAGCTTCTCGAAGAGGGCGACGAGGGCGCGAGTGATCTGGAGTTGCTCACCGGCCGTCACCACCTCGCGCAACGTCGTGGGAACGGTGGCGCCGTGAGAGACGGCGTCCGCGAGGGCCTGGAGCGCGACGAAGGGCAGGAAGAGCCGCCCGACGCGCTGCTGGTGCATGAAGTCGAGCAGCGCGGGGATGTCCTGGCGCAGACCGCCAGTGGGCAGCACGAGCGTTCCGCCGGCCCACCAGGTGGAGAAGATCTCCTGGCACGACACATCGAAGCTGAGCGAGGCGAACTGGAGGGTGGTGGCCGAAGGCACCACGGACTGGCGCAACTGCCAGGACAGCAAATGGCTCAGCGCGCGGTGAGGAAGGGCGACACCCTTGGGTCTGCCGGTGGAGCCGGAGGTGTAGATGACGTAGGCGGGGGATTCGGGAGAGAACGCGACGTCGGGCGAGTGAGGCGGTTGGGCGGAGATGGCGTCCGCTTCCGCGTCGACGAAGATGAGTCGCGCACTCGATGACGCGGGCAGCGAGGCCCGGAGGCTGGAGTGGGAAAGGACGACCGGCGCCGCGGAGTCCTCGAGCATGAAGGCGAGGCGCTCGGAGGGGTAGTTGGGGTCGAGCGGCAGATACGATGCGCCGGCCTTGAGCGTCGCGAGGACCGCGACGGCCATGTCGAGCGACTTGTCGAGGCAGAGGCCGACGGAGCTGCCCGGTGAGACACCGTGCTCGCGCAACAAGTGCGCGAGTTGATTGGCCCGCGTGTCGAGCTGGGCGTAGGTGATCGAGGCGACACCATCCGAGACGGCGATGGCGTGGGGTTTCCGCGCCACCTGCGCTTCCACGGGACGGTGGATGGGCGAGGTGACGTGATGGACGCTCGCGGTGTCGTTCCACTCGGTGAGGAGCTGGTGCTTCTCCTGCGTGCTCAGCAGCGGCAGGTGGGCGAGGGACTGGCTCGGGTCGGCGATGGCGGCCTGGAGCAGCCGCGACAGGTGCTCGCCCATGCGCTGGGCGGTGCTCCGGTCGAAGAGGTCGGTGTTGAATTCGAGCAGGCCGTGGATGTCGGCGCCGGAGTCGACGAGGAGAATCGAGAGGTCGAACTTGGCGGTGCCACTGTCCACGTCGATGGCGCGCAGGGCGCCGGACGCGTCACTCCGGGACGCGACGGGGGGCGCCGTCTGCAGCGCGAGCATGGCCTGGAAGAGGGGTGAGCGGCTGAGGTCGCGCTGGGGCTGGAGTTCCTCGACGAGCTTCTCGAAGGGAACGTCCTGGTGCGAGTAGGCGCCGAGGGTGGACTCGCGCACCTGGGCGAGCAGCTCGCGGAAGGACATGTCCAGGCGAAGCTGGGTGCGCAGCGCGAGCGTGTTGACGAAGAAGCCGATGATGCCTTCGAGCTCGGCCTGCCGGCGGTTGGCGATGGGCGAGCCGACGACGATGTCGTCCTGGCCGGAGTAGCGGGCGAGGAGGACGTTGAAGGCGGACAGCAGCACCATGAAGGGCGTGACGCCCTCGCGGTTGCAGAGGGTGCGAAGCGCGGTGGTGAGGTCCGCGCCAAGGCGCACGGGGAGATTGGCGCCGTGGGCGGACTGGACGGGAGGACGCGGCCTGTCGGTGGGCAGCTCCAGGGCATGCGGCGCCCCCGCGAGGTGGTTGCGCCACCAGGAGACCTGCTGAGCCAGCGCCTCATCCCGCAGCCAGCCTCGCTGCCATGCGGCGTAGTCGGCGTACTGGAGTGCCAGCGGCGCCAGCGGTGAGGGCAGGCCCTGGCTGAAGGCGGAGTACAGCTCGAGGACCTCGCGGCCGAAGACTCCCGCGGACCAACCGTCCGAGACGATGTGGTGGACGGTGATGAGCAGCACATGGCGCTGCTCGTCGAGGCGCACGAGGGTGGCGCGCAGCAGCGGGGCGCGCGTCAGGTTGAAGGGAGTCTGGGCCTCGACGGTGGCGAGGCGCTGGGCCTCGGCGTCGCGGGTGGATTCCGGAAGGTGTCCGAGGTCGACGTGCGAGAGCGCGAACGGGACGTCGGAGTGGATGCGCTGCGCGGGCTGGCCGTCGTCACGGGAGAGGAACGTGGTGCGAAGCGACTCGTGGCGACGGACGAGTTCCTGGAGTGCGCGAGAGAGCGCTTCGGTGTGCAACTCACCGTTCACCTGGAGCGCGGTGGGGATGTTGTAGAAGGGACTGTCGGGCTGGAGCTTGTCGAGGAACCAGAGGCGCTGCTGCGCGAAGGAGAGCGGCAGGTCGCCGGAGCGCGGAACGGGCGCCAAGGGCGGAAGCTGGAGGCCGTCCTGAGTCTGGCGAGTGGTTTCGATGCGCGGCGCGAGCTGGGCGACGCTGGCGGCCTCGAAGAGAGCACGAACGGGCAGCTCGACGCCGAAGGACTGGCGAATGCGAGAGATGAGCTGGGTGGCGAGGAGGGAGTGTCCACCGAGTTCGAAGAAGTTGTCAGTGACACCGACGCGCTCGACGCGGAGGACTGAGGCGAAGAGGGAGGCGAGCAGCTCCTCGGAAGGAGTGCGAGGCGCGATGTGCTCACGCGAGGTGGGAGCGAAGTCCGGAGCCGGGAGCGCCTTGCGTTCCACCTTGCCACTGGGGCTCAGGGGGAGTGCTTCGAGGAAGACGAAGGCGGAGGGCACCATGTACTCGGGGAGGCGCTGTGAGAGCGCGGCCCGGAGTGAAGCGGAGTCGGTGTCGCCAGAGGAGACGACGTAGGCGACGAGACGGGACTCGTCACGGACGACGACGACGGTGTCGGAGACGGAGGGAAGCGAGCGAAGCGCGGCCTCGACTTCGCCCAACTCAATGCGGAAGCCACGCAGCTTGACCTGGAAGTCGGAGCGGCCGAGGTACTCGAGGGAGCCGTCTGGGAGCCAGCGAGCGACGTCGCCGGTGCGGTAGAGGCGGGCACCGGGAGAGGCGCTGAAGGCGTCGGGGATGAAGCGCTCAGCGGTGAGGTGGGGCTTGCGCCAGTAGCCGAGGCCGACCTGGACACCGCCGATGAAGAGCTCACCGGGGACACCGACGGGAGAAGGCTGATTGTCGGAGTCGAGGACGTAGAGGCGGGTGTTGGCGACGGGCCTGCCGATGGGGATGGAGGACCGGGAGGAGCCGCGAGCGCAGTGGAAGAAGGAGACGTCGACGGCGGCCTCGGTGGGGCCGTAGAGGTTGTGGACCTCGGCGGAAGCGGGCAGGCGCGAGTGAGCGCGAGCCACGAGGTCCGAAGTGAGGGCCTCACCACTGCAGACGACGCGACGAAGTCCCGAGAGCTTCTCGACACCCGGCTCCTCCAAGAAGGCGCGGAGCATGGAGGGGACGAAGTGGAGCGTGGAGACACTTTGCTCGGAGATGAGGCGGACGAGGTAGGCGGGGTCCTGGTGCCCACCGGGCTTCGCGAGGACGAGGCGAGCGCCGGTCATGAGGGGCCAGAAGAACTCCCAGACGGAGACGTCGAAGGAGAAGGGAGTCTTCTGCAGGACGGTGTCCATCGCCGTCAGCGCGTACTGCTGCTGCATCCACAGCAGGCGGTTGACGACGCCCGAGTGGGCATTCATGGCGCCCTTGGGGCGGCCCGTGGAGCCCGAGGTGAAGATGACGTAGGCGAGGGCGTCAGGGCCGGCGAGCGACTCCAGCGAGGAGGAGGGCTGTCGCGAGACAGCGTCCCACTGGGAGTCGAGGCAGAGGACGCGAGAGGCGTGCTGGGGGAGGACGGACGTCAGGTGCTCATGGGTGAGGAGCACGGGAGCGTCAGCGTCCTCGAGCATTCCGGCGAGGCGCTCGCGGGGATACGCGGGGTCCAGGGGGACGTAGGCAGCGCCGGACTTGAGGACTGCGAGCAGGGCGACGACGAGGTCGAGCGAGCGCTCCAGGCAGACACCGACGAGAGAGCCGGGGCGCGCGCCGAGAGTACGCAGGTGGTGAGCGAGCTGGTTGGAGCGTGAATCGAGCTGCGCGTAGGTGAGGAGACTGTCTTCGAAGCGAACGGCCTCGGCATGGGGAGAACGAAGCGCCTGCGCTTGGATGATCGAGTGAAGGGTGGCCTCACTCGGGTACTTCACGTGAGCGCCCTGGAAGTCGGAGAAGAGTTGAGTCTTCTCGTCGTCGGCGAGCAGGCCGAGGTGGCGCAGGGGCGCGTCGACGCGAGAGGTGGCGTCGGTGAGGAGGCTGACGAAGTGGCGAGCCATGCGACGCGGAGTGGCTGCGTCGAAGAGGTCGGAGTTGAAGTCGAGGGAGCCGAGCAGACGACCCTGGCTCTCGCTCATGCCAAGGGAGAGGTCGAACTTGGCGGAGTGAAGCTCGGAGGTGAGGACGTCGAGGGAGAGGCCCGGGAGGCGGAGGGCATCGTCAGGAGCGTTCTGGAAGGTGAAGGAGACCTGGAACAGCGGGCTGCGACTGAGGTCGCGCTGAGGCTGGAGTTCCTCGACGAGCTTCTCGAAGGGGACGTCCTGGTGCTCGTAGGCCGCGAGGGTGGACAGGCGCACCTGCTCCAACAACTGGCGGAAGGACTGGCCGCCATTGATGTGAGCACGCAGGACGAGCGTGTTGACGAAGAAGCCGATGAGGCCCTCGGTCTCCGCGCGATTGCGGTTGGCGATGGGAGAGCCAACGCAGATGTCGTCCTGACGAGAGTAGCGAGACAGCAGCAGTTGCCACGCGGCGAGCAGCACCATGAAGGGCGTGGCGCCCTCGCGCTGGGCGAGTGCCTTCACGGCGAAGGTCAGCTCAGCAGACAGCTCGAAAGGAATCAGCGAGCCGCGGAAGGACTGGACGGCGGGACGGGGCCTGTCGGTAGGCAGCTCAATAGCAGGAGAAGCGCCCGCGAGCTGGTTGCGCCACCAGGCGATTTCTGAGGCGAGGACATCACCCTGGAGCCACTGGCGCTGCCAGACGGAGAAGTCGGCGTACTGGATGGGCAGAGGGGCAAGCTGAGCGGGCTCGCCCCCGGAGAACTGGCGGTAGAAGGCGGCCAGCTCGCGGACCATGACGGCGATGGACCAACCGTCGGAGGCGATGTGGTGGACGGTGACGAGCAACTGGTGCTCGGACGCATCCAGGCGGAGGAGTGACGCGCGGACGACGGGGCCCCGGGCGAGGTCGAACGGACGCACGGCTTCGGCTGCCGCCAACCGCTGTGCCTCGGCGTCACGCTCCTGCTGGGGCAGGGCGGAGAGGTCAATGAGAGGCATCTCCAGCCGGAAGTCGAGCTGGACGTGCTGAACGGGCTGGCCCTCATGAATGGCGAAGTGGGTGCGCAGGGTCTCGTGACGCTGAATCAGCGCGTTGAGGGACTGGAGCAGCGCATCCGAGTCAAGCGAGCCAGAGAGCTTGAGCGCCCAGGGGATGTTGTAGGTGGAAGCGCCGGGCTGGAGCTGGTCGAGGAACCAGAGGCGCTGCTGGGCGAAGGAGAGAGGCGGCGGCTGGGCCCGGTTGACGGGGACGAGGGCCGGCTGGCGAGACGAGGAGCCGTGGAGCAAGTCGAGCCGCTCGGAGAGGAGAGCGACGGTGGGAGAGGAGAAGAGCTCACCGAGGGGCAGCTCGACGTCGAAGGTGGAGCGGATGCGAGAGACGACTTGAGTGGCGAGGAGGGAGTGGCCGCCCAATTCGAAGAAGTCGCCGTGGATGCTGACGCGCTCCAGGCCGAGGACGTCGGAGAAGATGGAGGCGAGGCGGGACTGGGTGAGAGTGGAGGGAGGGGCGAAGTCGTCGCCGGAGGAGGTGGCAGCGGCGAAGTCGGGAGGAGGAAGTGCTTTCCTGTCGAGCTTCCCGTTGGCGGAGAGGGGGAAGGCGGAGAGGGAGACGAGAGCGGCCGGCACCATGTACTCGGGCAGGCGCTGCGAAAGGAATGTGCGCAGCGCCGAACCATCGACAGAGGACTCGGCCGAGGTGAAGTAGGCGACGAGACGCTTGTCGCCGGGGACGTCTTCGCGAGCGAGGACGACGGCTTCCTGGATGCCAGAGAAGAGGCGGAGAGCGGTCTCGACTTCGCCTAGCTCAATGCGGAAGCCGCGGACCTTCACCTGGAAGTCGGAGCGGCCGAGGAACTCGAGAGTGCCGTCGGCGAGCCAGCGGACGCGGTCCCCGGTGCGGTAGAGGCGAGCACCAGGAGTGCTGCTGAAGGGATGAGGGACGAATCGCTCAGCGGTGAGGTCAGCGCGGTTGAGGTAACCCCAAGCAAGGCCGTCACCCCCGACGAAGAGCTCTCCAGGGACGCCCGGAGGCAGGGGCTGGAAGGAGGCGTCGAGAACGAAGGCGGAGGAGTTGGAGAGAGGAGCGCCGATGGGAACGGAGCGGGAGAAGGAGTCCCCATTCCGCAGCGAGTGAGTGGCGGAGAAGGTGGTGTTCTCGGTGGGGCCGTAGCCGTTGACGAGGACGTGGCCCGGGGGCAGCCGCGAGAGGTGCTCGCGGACGCGAGAAGGCGGCAGGACGTCGCCACCGGCGAGGACCTGGCGGACACCGGCCAGCGCGACGGGTTGAG
>NZ_JABUMQ010000131.1:0-28116 GCF_013336645.1 Myxococcus sp. CA039A
CGACGACAGCGTCAGATATGTATAAGAGACAGGCTCAACGCGGTGGGCCTGTCTCTTCCCGTCCCCGTGGGGTCGGGGCGCACGGGGCTGTATCCCCTGCACATGCTGGCCCTGGCGGGGAAGCTGCTGGGCAAGCTGCTGTGGCCCCATCCGCTCGTGCTGACCATTCCCCTGCGTGTTCCGCCCGAGCCGACCCAGGTCGCCCTGGGCTCCGTGTTGCTCGTGGCCCTGATCGGCCTGCTGTGGTGGAAGCGCCGCGACGCGGGGCCGGCCTTCGCTGGCGGCGTGTGGCTCCTGGCCCCGCTCCTGCCCGTCTTCTTCTTGCAGCTGAGGGGCGTGGAGGCCTACGCGGAGCGGTTCCTCTACCTGCCTTCCGTGGGCTTCTGCCTGTTGGCCGCAACGGGGCTGCGAGGGCTCCTGGAGCGATGGCGCGAGCATGCGCGAGCAGTGAAGCTCCTGGTGGGGGGTGTCGTCGTGGTGTGCTCCGTGCTGACGCTGGTGCGTGTGCCCGCCTGGCATGACGAGGTCTCGCTCTGGGAAGACACGGTGGCGATGACGCCTGGCCAGCCCATCCTCAGAGGCTATCTGGGCGGGGCCTATCTCAAGGCGCGTCGCCCCGAGCAGGCCCTGGCCGAGCTCCAGCTTGCCGCGGTGGAGCTGCCACGCAGCTATCAAATCCAGAGCGACCTGGCGGTGGCCTACGCGCTCCTGGGAAGGATGGACCTCGCCATCGTCCAGTTCGAGCGCATCCTCCAGCTTCGTCCTGGCGAGCCGGTGGTCATCCACAACCTCGGGCTCGCGTTGCGGCGGACGAAGCGGATGGAGGAGGCGGTTGCTCGCTTTCAGGAGGTCTTGCGGCTGGCTCCGCGTCGCGCGGATTCTCACCTGGAGCTCGGGCGTACGCTGCTGCAGATGGGACGCCCAGCGGAGGCGGTGGCTCCACTGGAGGAGGCCTTGCGCCTCCAGCCAGAGTCAGAGCCCGCTCGGCGAGGATTGCAGCAGGCCCGGATGGCCCTGGGCTCCCCGCCCTGATTCAGGCGACAGCGTGAGTGAGGGGTGGCCCGTTCGGTCCAGCCCCACCTCGTCAGCGGAAGTCGCGCCGCTCGAAGATGAAGATGGCGGCGGCGGTGAAGAGCGCCGCCCAGCCCAGGCCGTAGCCCACGCCCGAGAGGAAGGTCGAGGTATCGACCGGGAGGCCGTACGTCGCATAGGGGCGGAAGTTCATCCGCTCCAGGTTCGGCAGCAGGTAGTAGAGCGCCTTCGCGAAGGTCTTCACCGAGCCGTCATCCAGTCGGTTCGCGATGTCGTAGAGGTCCGAGGCCAGGTGGCCGGTGAAGTAGATGCCGGTGGTGGCGATGGCCGACACCGCGGGGCCCGTGAAGCTCGAGAAGAGGATTCCCGCGCTGGTCAGGACCAGCAGTTCGAACCAGAGACCCACCGCCGCGACGATTTGCGTGGAGTGGATGCTCACCTGGAACATCAGCAACTGGCTGGCGAAGATGAGCATCATCGCCCCCATCATCACCGCGAGCGTCAGCATGTTGCCCGCCAGCCGCGCCAGCAGGAACTGGGTGCGCGACACGGGCTTGCTCACGACGAGGAAGATGGTGCGCCGCTCGATTTCGCGGCTCAGCAGCCCACTCGACAGGAAGATGGTGAGGAAGACGAGGATGAGGCTCATCATTCCCAGGCCAAAGTCGGTGAGCACCCGGTCGAACGTGGCGACCGTCACCTCCGTAATCAACGTCGACGACAGCAGCACCACCGCCGCGAAGGCGCCGACCACCACCGTGACGCGGTTGCGGCGTGCCTCCCGGAACCCGTTCCAGACCATCGCGCCGAACGCGCTCATGTGTTGATCTCCCCGCCGACACTCGTCGTTCGTCCGGAATCCTTGAGGGCGTCCATGAAGAGCTGCTCCAGGGAGAACTGAGCCGCCTGGAGGCTGTTGACGCGTCCGCCGGCCGCCAGCACCTGGCTCAGCATCTTCTGGCTCTGGGCATCGGGCACCTGCACCCGCACACGCCCGTCCAGGGACTGGGTGGACTCCAGGGCCACGCCCAGGCTCTTCACCTGCTCCAGCGGCAGGCCTTCCACCACCATCTCCACGGTGGGCACCTGCGTGGAGAGCAGCTCCCTGACGCTGCCCTCGCGCACGCGACGGCCACCCACGAGCACGGCCAGCCTGTCACAGAGTGCTTCCACGTCCGGGATGATGTGGCTGCAGAACAGGACGGTGGTCCCCCGGTCTCTCTCGGCGAGGATGAGGTCGCGCATCTGCCGTCGTCCGACGGGGTCCAGACCGCTGGTGGGCTCGTCGAGGATGAGCATCTTCGGTTGGGCCACCAGCGCCTGCGCGAGCGCCACGCGCTGCACCATGCCCTTGGAGTAGCGCCGAATCTGGAGCTTCTCCGCGGCCCCCATCTCCACGGAGCCGAGGACCTCCGTCACGCGCACGTCGAGCTCGTGGCCGCTCATGCCGCACAGCTGGCCCGCGAGCGTCACGAACTCACGGCCCGTGAGGTACTCGTAGGGCGCGGGATTCTCTGGCAGGAAGCCCACGAGTCGCCGCGTGGCGGCCTTGTCCACGGGCTGGCCGAACAGCAACGCGTTGCCGCTGCTCGGCCGCACCAGGTTCATCAGAATCTTGATGGTGGTGGACTTACCGGCGCCGTTGGGACCGAGCAGGCCGTAGATCTGCCCGGCGCCCACCTCGAGGTCCAGGCCCTGGAGGGCGCGAACGGTGCGGTTGAACCAGAAGCCTACCTTGTAGGTCTTCGAGAGTCCCCGGACTTGAATGGGAGGGGCGTCAGGGCTGAGGGGATTCATGGTTCTTCGCGTCCATGGGCTTTGGAACGAGGCGCTCCCCGTCCGACGTCTTCTCGTTGTAGATGATTCCCAGCCGGAACCGCGTCGCCGTGGAATAGGCGCGTCCGTCGTCACCCAGGAAGAGCTTGCCGCCCAGGGGATCGCCAGGAAGCTCGCTCAGGTCTCCTGCTGAGACGAGGGCTTCAAGGGAGCCGGGCAACTGGCCGGTGCGAGCCTTGTGGTGTTCTAGGGCCTCGTCGAGCTGCCGGAGAAGCCGCTCCTGGAGGATTTCATTCACGCGGCGCTCGTAATACGTGCGCGTCTCCTCGTCTTCGGCGCTGTCGCGCAACGTCTGCGCGAGACCCAGGCTGGTTTCGAACTCCCCGGCCTGGGCATACAACCGGGTCGCCAACCCCGAGTACCACTCCGGCGCGCCGGGCTCCCTCGCGAGCGCTTCGATGATGGCGGCCGCCTCTTGATAGCGGCGCTCGAAGAACATGAGGTTGTAGGCGAGCTGGAAGTGGATGCGCTTGTCCTCCGGCGTGTTGGCCATGCCCTTGCGGAGGATGGTCGAGGACTCCTTGACGTTCGCGTACTGCTCACGACCCATGTGGATGGGGATGGTGATTCCCGCGAACGTGTAGACCTTGGCGAACCGGGGGTCGAGGTCCGTCGTGAGGTCCGCGTAGTAGTAGACGTCGCGGTAATCAGACACAGACCTGGCCGAGCCGACCCGGTTGATCGTCAGAATCCAGAAGTAGTCGGTGACCAGGCCGAGCTGCGCCTTGAACAGTGCCTTGAGGAAACCGGGGCGCGGCAGGATGGGACGGTCACCCAGATGCGGAGGGGGGCGGGGCTGGCCAGAGAGGTAGACCACCAGAAGCAGTCCAGCAACCAGCAGCACGGTAGGCAGCTTGCGCATCATTCCCTTGAAGAAGCAGACACGGGACACCCGAGGAGCCCCGGATGTCCCGTTGATACAGCGCGGCGCTTCACCCAACCAGAGGTCCAGCGCCTACATGATTACGGGCAGCTCACGTCGTTGTACGCGTTACCCGGCTCGCCGCCACCGATCGTGCCCGGCGGGTCGATGCCGCACGTGTTGGTGAGCGCGGTGGACACCGTCGCGAGGGAGGTGATGCCCCAGGTGTCGCCGAACGCATCGTTGTCGACGTTACCGGCCGCCGTCGCGTAGAATTCGCAGTTCGGGCAGTTGCCGTCCACGCCGATCTTGCCCATGGGCGCCGCGACCGTGGGGGCCTGATTGAAGCGCGCCGAGTCCTGGCCGATGCAGCCCTGATCATATTGGCGCGCGTTGACTGCCTGCGCCGCCGGAGCGCAGCCCGCCTTGATGGCGTAGGTGAAGCGGTTGCCCGGCTCCGGATCAAAGCCGACGACCTTGAAGTCCGAAACATACTTGTCCTTCTCGCCGAAGTACGCCTTCTGGGCCGTGAAGATGGCCTTCAGGTTCGTCTTGGCCTCGGACTGCTTGGACTTGGCCTGGAAGCGGATGAAGTTCGGGATGGCGATGGCGGCCAGGATGCCGATGATGGCGACCACGATCATCAGCTCGATGAGGGTGAAGCCACCCTTCTTCTTCAGGAGACGGTTCAGCATGTCGGGAGTGCTCCGCAGGTGCAGAGGGGGGTTGAACGACAGCCCGGATTCATAGCACGAACGGTGCCATGGCCAACAGTTGCCCCAACCCGGTGAATTCCCACAGCGGAGTGGGGCGGATCTCGCTCGCTCCTCGCCCGAGCTGCCAAAAATTGTCACCGCGCCTGCCGCAAATCGTCGATCCCCGATGCTGTCCTCCCTGGGCCGCGACGCTAGGATGCCCGACTCCGTGACGGACTCCTCACTCGTGCCAGGCTGGGCCGGGCCCCTCTTCACCGCCTTCCTCCTGGTCCTCGGCCTGTGTATCGGCAGCTTCCTCAATGTCGTCATCGCCCGTGTCCCTGAAGGACTGAGCATCGTCCGGCCGGGTTCGCGCTGCCCCAAGTGCGGGCATGTCCTGTCCTGGTACGAGAACATCCCCGTCCTCTCGTGGCTCGCGCTGAGGGCTCGGTGTCGTTCGTGTCACGCGCCCATCTCCCCGCGCTACGTGCTGGTGGAGCTGCTCACCGGACTGCTCTTCCTCGCGTGTTTGCGGAGGTTCGGGTGGACGTACGAGTTGTTCCCCGCGCTCGTGCTCGTGTCGTTGCTGATACCGCTCACCTTCATCGACCTGGCGCACTGGATCCTTCCGTTTTCGCTGACGGTTCCGGGCATCGCCGCGGGGCTGGTGCTCGCGGTGCCCCGAGGCGCGGACGCGGTGGTGGACGCCACGTTGGGAGCGGTCATCGGCTTCCTCGCCTTCCGCCTGATGGAGTACGTGGGCTGGAAGGTCTTCCGGAAGGAAGCGCTGGGCGGCGGTGACAAGTTCCTCGTCGCGCTCCTGGGGGCGTTTCTTTCCTGGCGAGCCCTGCTGGGCATCCTCTTCTTGTCATCGCTGCAAGGCGCGGTGGTGGGACTGGCCATGCTCGGACTCACCGGGCGCGCGGGGCCGTCGACACCTCCCGATGCCAGGCCCGTGACGCCTCCCGAGGGCGTCGCGCCACCTCCGGATGCCCCGAGCGTCAAGCCATCCGAAGGCGCGGCTTCCCCTTCCGAGGAGAAGCTCGTCTCGCACGCGACCGAGGGCGCCGCCCTGCCTCCCGGTACCGAGAGCGCGGCGCTTCCGCCTGTCGTTCCGACTGACGCGTCGTCTCCTGGCATCGGCGCGACGACGGCCGGGCCCGAGGGCACGAATGAGTCCGAGACCGAGCCCGAATCCACGATGACGTGGGAGTTCACCCGGCCGGGGCTTCCGTTGTGGAAGCGCTTGTTGCTGGTGCCCTGGTGCCTGCTCTTCCAGCCGATTCCCGATGCGCCCATGGACGATGAAACGGGCGAGGAAGAGGAGTGGGTGCCCGGGCCCACCAACATTCCCTTCGGGCCGTGGCTCGCGCTGGCGGGCCTGGAGGTGATGTTGCTGGGGCCGTGGCTCGCGCGCGTGCTGCCGATGGACATCGCCATGTTGCTCGGGGGCGCGCCGTGAAGCGCGCGCACGCGCGATGAAGTGGCGCATCGCCAGCGTGGCGTTCCTGCTGAGCTCGCTCTGCACGGGACTCTCCTGGTTGTCGCTGCAGCCCGTCCTCATCCGGTTGTTGGAGCTGGGGCGCCGGCTCGTGTCGCCGGGGACACCGGACGCGGAGGTGCTGACGCAGGTGCGAGGCTTTCTTCCGCTCGCGCTGGGACTGGACCTGGTCGCGCTCACGTTGCTGTCGTACGTGGTGTTGGACCTGACGGTGGGCCGTCCGCTGCGCTCCGCCGAGGCCATGGTGGAACAGCTGGGGCGACTGGAACTGGACCCGCACCTGACACCCACGCAAGGCGGGCCGCTGCTGTCGAGGATGCAGCGCGCGTTGCAGCGGCTGGCGGAGGCGCTGCGTTCGGAGCAGGCCCTCACGCGCTCCCAGGTGGAGTCGCTGCGGGAGGCCAACACCCGTCTGGCGCGAGCCCAGACGGAGCTGGTCTCCGCCGAGCGGCTGGCCACGGTGGGCAGGCTCGCGGCGGGCGTGGCTCACGAGGTGGGAAACCCCCTGGCGGGCATCCTCGGGTACCTGTCGCTGGCGCGGATGAAGGCGCCCACGGAGGAGCTGAAGGACTACCTGGAGCGCATCGACCACGAGGTGCAGCGCATCGACCGCATCGTCCGGAGCCTGCTGGACCTGGGGCGTCCGGAGACGGCGTCCCCAGGACCGGTGGATGTCGGCTCGGTGGTGGAGACGTGTGTGCGGCTGGTCCGCGCCGCGCCCGAGCTCGCGGGTGTGTCGGTGGACCTGGCGCTGGAACCGGGGGTGTTCGCCCGGGCGGAGGCGGGCCCGCTGTCGCAGATCCTCATCAACCTCCTGCTCAACGCCGCGCAGGCCATGGGAGGGCAGGGGAGCGTCAGTGTGGTGACCCTTCGTGAAGAGGGAGAGGCCCGGCTGGTGGTGAGGGACCACGGCCCAGGCATTCCGCCCGAGGTCATGCCCCGGTTGTTCGAGCCCTTCTTCACCACGAAGGGGCGACAGGGCACGGGGCTGGGGCTGGCGGTGTCGCTGCGGCTGACGCAGGTCATGGGCGGGCGGCTGGGGGCGGAGAACCTGCCCGAAGGTGGCGCGCGCTTCACCGTGTCCCTGCCCGCCGTGTGAGCGGACGCTGTCCGGCCAGAAGCTATCTCCTGCCTCGGGACTGGGGGATGATGCCAGAAGGCCCCCATGTCCTTGTTCCGCACCATCCTCGTCGCCGATGACGAGCCCTCCATCCGGCACATCCTCACGTTGGTGCTCACCGACAAGGGCTACGACGTTCGCGCTGTCGCGGACGGGGAGGAGGCGCTGCGGGAGCTGGCCACGCGCGACTACGACGTCCTCGTCTCCGACGTGCGGATGCCTCGCAAGGATGGGCTCACGCTGCTGCGCGAGGCGCAGGCCGCGCACCCGGGGCTCACCGTGGTGGTGATGAGTGCCTACGGCTCGCAGGAGCAGGCCCTGGAGGCGGTGTCCGCCGGCGCGTACGACTACGTCCAGAAGCCCTTCAAGCCCGAGGAAATCGTCTTCGTCCTGCGCAAGGCCGAGGAGCGCGAGCGGTTGCTGCGCGAGAACCGGCGCCTCAAGCAGGGCGGTCTTCCCTCCGTGCCCCAGGGGCACATCCTCGGAGGGAGCGCGTCGCTGCATGCGGTGCTCAAGCAGGTGGCGCGCCTGGCACCGGTGGACACCACCGTGCTCATCAGCGGGGAGAGCGGTACGGGCAAGGAGCTCATCGCCCGGGAGCTGCACGCGCGCAGCCCGAGAGCCCCGCTCCCCTTCGTCGCCGTCAACTGCGGCGCCATTCCGGGAGGGTTGCTCGAGAGCGAGCTGTTCGGTCACGCGAAGGGCGCCTTCACCGATGCGCGCACGGCCAAGCGCGGCCTCTTCTCCGAGGCTGACGGCGGCACGCTCTTCCTGGACGAAGTGGGCGAGCTGCCGCTGCCCGCGCAGGTGAAGCTCCTGCGGGTGCTGCAAGAAGGAGAAATCCGTCCGGTGGGCGAGAACCGGGTGGAGAAGGTGGACGTGCGCGTGGTGGCGGCGACGCTGCGGGACTTGGGCAAGCTGGTGGAGAAGGGGGAGTTCCGCGAGGACCTCTACTACCGCCTCAACGTGGTGAACGTGAGGGTGCCTCCCTTGCGAGAGCGCCGCGAGGACGTGCCCCTGCTGGCGAGCGCCTTCATCCACCGCTTCAACCGCGAGCTCAACCGCGAGTCTCCCGTGGAAGGCCTGTCGCCAGAGGCCGAGGCCCTGATGTCCGCCTACGCCTGGCCGGGCAACGTGCGCGAGCTGGAGAACGCCATGGAACGGGCAGTCCTCCTGGCGGATGGCCCGCATATCCTTCCGGCCAACCTGCCCGAAAGGCTGTGGGCCGCGCCCGCACCCGGGCCGACGGGAACCAACACCGGCGGGATGCCACAGGTCGGTAGCGACCTGTCGCTCAAGCGGGCCATCCGGGAGCTGGAGGAGTCCTACATCCGGGCGGCCCTGAGACGGACGAAGGGGAACCGGACCCGGGCGGCGGAGGTCCTGGACATCAGTCACAGGGCGTTGCTGTACAAGATCAAGGAGTACGGCATCGACCCGGACGCGGAGGCCGAACGGAGCTGAAGGGGGAGATTCCGTCGGGCCGTATTTGACGGAATGCGGCCGGAGCCGGAAAATCGGGCCTCCGCGACCGTGGTGGGGGGCCCGGCGCAGTTTGGACGCAGGGGTCCCGGCCGAACGGAGAGCAGGCGGGCTCCGGGCACTTTTTAGGAGGGGTTGACGGCCAGTGCTACGCTGGCTGCCTCTCGACGGAGTCAAGCATGGCGAAGGGCAAACTGGCACTCGGTCTGGACATCGGATCGACCTCCATCAAGATGATCCTGCTCAAGGAGCAGCGCAAGCGGGGTGAGGTCGGCTTCGCGTTGCAGAGCTTCGGCATGAAGCCGCTGCCGCCCGAGGCCATCGTGGATGGCGCGCTGATGAACTCCACCGCCATCGTCCAGGCGGTGCAGGAGCTGATGTCCGAGCTGAAGGTGAAGGGCAAGGATGTCGCCATCGGCGTGTCCGGCCACTCGGTCATCATCAAGAAGATTCAGATGCCGCGCATGTCCCAGGAGGAGCTCGAGGAGAGCATCCAGTGGGAGGCCGAGCAGTACATCCCGTTCGATGTGAAGGACGTGAACATCGACACGCAGATCCTCGACGGGGGCGGCAACGACGCCACCGGGCAGATGGACGTGCTGCTGGTGGCCGCCAAGAAGGACATGATCAACGACTACACCACGGTGGTCTCCGAGGCGGGCTTGGCCCCGGTGGTCGTGGATGTGGACGCCTTCGCCGTGCAGAACATGTTCTCCGTCAACTACGACCTGCCGGAGAAGGAGACCGTGGTCCTCATCAACGCGGGCGCCTCGGTGGTGAACATCAACATCATCGCCAACGGCGTGACGGTCTTCACCCGCGACGTCACCATCGGTGGCAACCAGTTCACCGAGGAGATCCAGAAGCAGCTCAACGTCTCCTACGAGGAGGCGGAAGCGCTGAAGATCGGCGGCAACCGCGCGGACGCGGATGCCGTGGTGCCTCAGGAGGTCGAGCGCGTGCTCTCCAGTGTCGCCGAGCAGGTGGCCGGTGAAATCCAGCGCTCGCTGGACTTCTACGCGGGCACCGCGGCGGACTCGAACTTCACCAAGGTCTACCTGTCCGGCGGCACGGCGAAGATTCCGGCCCTGTTCAAGACCATTGAAGCGCGCACCGGGGTGCCGGTGGAGATCCTCAACCCGTTCCGCAAGATTGAAGTGGACAACCGCAAGTTCGACCCCGCGTTCATCATGGACGTGGCGCCCATGGCCGCGGTGGCAGTGGGACTGGCGCTCCGGCGTCCTGGCGACAAGCTGGCCTAGACCGTCCACTTCCTGGAGACGACGCACATGATGATTCGCATCAACCTGCTTCCCGTCCGGAAGGTTCAGACCCAGCAGAAGGGCCGGCAGATCCTGGTCCTCTTCGCGCTGGCGCTCATTGGCGCCGCCGTGGGCAACTATCTCTGGTTCGACGACCGCGACAGTGAGTTCCAGCGCAACGCCCTGGCCATCACACAGACGCGCGCGAAGATCGCCGAGCTGGAGAAGGTCATCGGCGAGGTGAAGAACATCAACGCCCGCAAGACCGAGGTGGAGAAGAAGCTGGCCGTGCTGGACTCGCTGCGCAAGGGCCGCAACGGTCCGGTCCGGATGATGGACGCGCTGGCCTCCGCCACGCCGAAGAAGGTCTGGGTGAAGGCCTTCGTCGAGACCAGCAGCGCGGTCGCCATCGATGGCTCGGCCGTCAGCCACGATGAGGTCGCCGAGTTCATGCGCGGCCTCAACGGCGTGGTGTGGACGCCCAAGGGCATGGGGCGCCTGGTGGATCAGCGCCGGGACACGAAGACGTCTCGCGTGGAGCTCCTGACGGCGGAAGCCACCATCGAGGAGTTCCCCGCCGGGCAAATCACCCCGTTCTTCACCAACATCGACCTGACCAGCGCCGTGCAGACGAAGGGGGCCACCGGGCCCACGGGTGTGCCCTCCCTGGTTGACTTCAAGATCACCCTCACCGCGAACTACGCCATCTGACCGAGGCCACCGCCATGGACAAGTACCTGGACCAATTCGTCAAGGCGTCCCCGGCCGCCAAGTTCGGTGGCCTGGCAGCGGTCATCATCTTGATGACCGTCGCCAACTTCTTCCTGCTCATCGACCCCACCGAGACCCGCATCAAGTACCAGCTGTCCGAGCGGCGCACGCTGGACCTGGAGCTGGCGGAGAAGAGTGAAATCGCCCAGAACCTCAACGAGCGCCGGCGTGAGATGGACGTGCTGGAGCAGAAGCTCGCCGAGGCCCTCACGGAGCTGCCGGAGAAGAAGGATGTCGAGGAGCTGCTCGCGCAGATCAACGACATCGGCAAGAAGAGCGGCCTGGAAATCTCACTGGTGCAGCCCGACCGCGAATACGTGGGCGGCGGCGAGTTCTTCGCCCGCATCCCCATCCGGATGACGGTGAGCGGCAACTACCATGAGATCGGCATGTTCCTGCAGGAGATGGCGAACATGCGCCGCATCGTGAACGTCAACAACATCAACCTCGGCCAGCCGACCCTCAAGAACGAGAAGGTCGTGCTGCAGAGCACCTTCCTGGCGACGACTTTCCGGTTCGTCGAGACCAAGAACTAGAAACTTGATCCGTCCGGAAAGTAGGGCGACAAGGGGATTGAGGATGAAGATGTTCAAGGCCACCATGACGACTGCCGCGCTCGCGCTGACGCTCGCTGCCTGCGAGGAGGCACCTCCGCCCCCTCCGCCGGTGGCGGCGCCACCTCCCGCGGCGCAGGCCGCGGCGCCCGTGGAGACGGCACCGACCGCGGTCGAGGCCGCGGCCGTGGCGCCATACGTCTACAGTTACAACCCGGTGGGCAAGCGGGATCCGTTCCGCAGCCCGTTGGAAGAGCTGGGCCCGGTGGCCCAGGCCAATCCCGTCACGACGTGCATGGAGCCTTTGTGCGCGTTCGACCTGGACCAGCTCAAGCTGGTCGCGGTCGTCACGGGTGACGCCAATCCACTGGCGATGGTCGAAGACCCGCTGGGTCGAGGTCACATCGTGCGCCGCAACACCCGGGTTGGACGCCAGGGTGGCAAGGTCACGCAAATCCTTCGCGATTCGTTGACGGTGACCGAGGTGTTTTCGGGCAACGGAGAGATCATCAAGAATCCGGTGACTCTGCAGCTCAAGCCCGATGACCAGCAGGACCCTAGTTACAATCTGATGACGGGCAAAAACTACGGGGAGTAGCGCCCCCTGTGGCGCGCCCGCGGGCGGCAGCCCGCTTCCAACTTGGTGAGGGGACGCATGCTCGAGAGGAGCGCTGTGACGAGGGGCAAGTGGATGTTGGCGACCGCTTTTGCGGTCGTCCTTGCGGGCGCCAGCAGCAGTGGCGCCGAACTGAATACGCTTCGGGACCTGGATGTGTCCCGTACCGGCTCGGGCGCCCAGGTGGTGGTGACCGGAACCCGGCCCCCCACCTTCACCGTGTTCCGGCTGAGTGGTCCGGAGCGGTTGGTGGTGGACCTCTCGTCGGCTGACGCGACGGGTATCAAGGGCCACCACGACGGCTCCGGCCCCGTGGCCGGGGTCGTGGCGTCGCAGTTCTCGGACGAGCGCGCGAGCGTCGGCCGGGTGCTGCTGGCGCTGGACAAGGCGTCGCAGTACGACGTCCGGGCGGATGGCAACCGCGTGGTGATTTCGGTGGATGGCGCGACGCCCGCCGCCGAGGTCAAGCGTCCGGAGCCCGTCGCCGCTCCTGTCGCCACGGCTCCCGCTGCCCCGACGCCCGCACCGGTCGCCGAGGTCAAGCCCGCCGCGCCCACCGCCGTCATGGTGGCTGAAGCGCCGGCGAAGCCCGCCGCTGAAAAGCCCGCGCTGCCAGAGAACGTGGTCGCCGCCGAGGCGGATGAGCGTGAGGTGGCTCAGCCAGCTCAACGCATCACGCAGCTGGCCTATTCCGACGACACGCTTCGCATCCGCGCGGATGGCGACATCGCGCGCTATGAGGTGCTGGAGCTGGCGGACCCGCCGCGGCTCGCGGTGGACCTGTACGGGGTGGGGCTCTCCGCCCGCGCCCCTCGCGTGAATGGCGCGACCCTCCGGGACGTGCGTGTCGGCGCCCACTCGGACAAGGTCCGGCTGGTGCTCGACGTGCGCGGCAAGATGCCCGCCTACCGGGTGGACCGGGCCGAAAAGGGCCTGGAAGTGGTGCTGGGTGGAGCGGTGGCCCGCAAGGCCGCGCCCGAGCCCTCGCCGCAAGAGGTCATCGCGTCGGTGGCTGAAGTGGAGCCGCTGCGCCCCGCGCCCCAGCCGGTGGAGGCGCCTGTCACGGTCTCCCTGGTGGAGGTGAAGGACCTGTCCTTCCAGGAGGGTGGGGCGGGTGGTCGCGTGGTGCTGAAGCTGTCCGGAACGGCCGCCTGGAAGGTGGACCGTCCCGACCCGCGCAGCGCCGTGCTGACGCTGGACAACGCCCGGCTGCCGAAGAAGCTGGAGCGCAGCCTGGACACCAGCGCGCTGGAGACGCCGGTGAAGATGATCAGCGCCTTCAGTGTCCCCGGTGAGGGCCGCAAGGTGCGCGTGGTCGTCGCCGCCGACGGCGCCATCGAGGAGAAGGTCACCCAGAACGGCGGGACGCTCTCCTGGCGCCTGGACGTGAAGGGCGTGAAGACGGACGAGGTGTCCGTGGCGCAGCGCACCGCCGGCTTCACCGCCGAGGCGCCCGCCTACGCCGCCGAGGGCGCGCCGCAGCAGGCCCGCTACCGTGGCAAGCGCGTCTCCTTCGAGTTCAAGGACATCGACATCCAGAACCTCCTGCGGGTCATCGCGGAGATCTCCAAGAAGAACGTGGTCGTCGCGGACGACGTGTCCGGCCGCGTCACCATCCGCCTGCGCAACGTTCCCTGGGACCAGGCGCTGGACCTCATCCTGCGCACCAAGCAGCTGGGCAAGGAGGAGTTCGGCAACATCATCCGCATCGCTCCCCTGAAGACGTTGGAGGAGGAGGCCCGGCTGCGTCAGGAGCGCAAGAAGTCGCTCCAGCAGCAGGAGGACCTGCTGGTCAACCTCATCCCCGTCAATTACGCGGTGGCGTCTGAGATGGCCGCGCGGGTGAAGGACGTACTGAGCGAGCGCGGCAACGTCACGGTGGACACGCGCACCAACGTGCTCATCGTGAAGGACGTGCGCTCCAACACGGAGAAGGCCCGCGCGCTGGTGCGCAGCCTGGACACTCAGACTCCGCAGGTGCTCATCGAGAGCCGCATCGTGGAGGCGAGCACCGCCTTCAGCCGTCAGCTCGGCGTGCAGTGGGGCGGCCAGGCGCGCGCCTCCCAGGGCACGGGCAACCCCACGGGCCTCATCTTCCCGAACAACGTCGCCGTCACGGGCGGCTCCGTGGGCACCGCCGCGGGTCTTCCCGCCGCGCCGAACTTCGCGGTGAACCTGCCGGCGACGGTGGGTGAGGGTGCCGGTGGCGCGCTCGGCTTCGTCTTCGGCTCGGCCGGCGGCGCGCTGCAGCTCAACCTGCGGCTGTCCGCGGCGGAGAACGAGGGCACGGTGAAGACCATCTCCGCGCCCCGCGTGACGACGCTGGACAACAACACCGCGCGCATCAGTCAGGGTGTGTCCATCCCGTTCAGCCAGACGTCGGCCGGTGGTGTGAACACGACCTTCGTGGAAGCCCGCCTGTCGCTGGAGGTGACGCCGCACATCACCCAGGACGGCAGCATCCTGATGTCCATCAACGCCTCCAACAACCAGCCGGACCAGTCCAACACGGGAGCGAACGGGCAGCCGTCCATCCAGCGCAAGGAAGCCAACACCCAGGTGCTGGTGAAGGATGGGGACACCACGGTCATCGGCGGCATCTACGTCCGCCGTGGCGCGACCACGACCAACGCGGTGCCCTTCCTCTCGAAGATTCCGGTGCTGGGCCTCCTGTTCAAGAACTACTCGGAGCGGGATGAGCGCCAGGAACTGCTCATCTTCATCACGCCCCGCATCCTCAACCGGCAGACCATCGCGCAGAGCCTGTAAGGCATCGCGCCTCTTCATGCAGGAGAGCGTTCGCTCATGAAGCCCATCTATCTCGCCGCGCTGCTGGCGTTCGGCACGGTGTCTTGTGTCGACAACCTCCCGAAGCTCCAGATTCTCCAATCCGCTCCACCCGAAGAGGACTGCAATGTTCCGGATGACGTGGCGTTGCTGAGCGGCTCGTTGAACCTCGCGCTGGCTGGTGACTACCTCGCCGGGCTCACTGTCACCTCCAACCTGTCCGACACACCTATCGTCGTCGGGGAGGGGCCGGTCTCCGATATCGACTCCACCGCCGTCTATCTCACCGAACTCGAGCTCAGCTATCAGACGGAGCCCGAGCTCAACATCCCCAGTGCGACGGTTCCCATCTACGGGACCTTCCGTGGCAATCAGGATGGTTCCATGGTGCTCGGCCTGTTGACGCGCGACGCGCAAAGCGCGCTGCGGTCCGCGGTCGGGGGAGGAGGCTCCGTTGTCGACGTGCTCGTGACTCTGCGGGTCCGAGGACACACGGTCGCTGGCGGCGACGTGGAGACGAACGAGATTTCCTACCCGCTGGTCGTGGGCTTTGCCCCCTACGTGTGCCCCAAGCCTGGCGATGTCCACGGCCCCAGCGTGGGGCCGTGTGACCCGCGCGGGCAGAATGGCGTTGTCCCCGAGTGCGTGTCGCCCTGAGCGGCGCCGCTGCCCAAGAACCCTGAGAGCCCATGTCCTTTCGCACGCACCTCGAGTCAGTGGTCAACCAGGTGGACGGAGCCCTCGCCTGCAGCGTGATGGGCTTCGACGGCATCTCCGTGGACACCTTCCAGCGCGAGGAGGCAAGCGAGCTGGACTTGAGTGGTGCCTGGGTGGAGTACGCCAACCTCCTCACGCAGCTGCGCAACGCCGCGGAGACGCTCAAGACGGGGACGGTCAGTGAGGTCAGCGTCAACAGCGACAAGGTGCTGACGCTGATGCGGTTGGTGTCACCGGAGTACTTCCTGGTGCTGGCGCTGCGCGCGGATGGCAACTACGGCAAGGGGCGCTATGTGCTGCGCGTGACGGCCCCCAAGGTGAGCGCGGAGCTGTAGCCGCGCTCGCTGTAAACCAGTCATCCAGACGACGCGCCGCTCCACTGGTTTCCCCTTCCCATGGAAGGGGGCATGGGCTAGACACCCCCGACTTTTCAAGCTTCCGCTATTTCGAGTCTGAAGGAGTCGGTCCCCATGGCCGGATTCATTGATACGTCCGAGTTTCACAACAACATGAAGATCGAAATCGACGGTGAGCCGTTCGTCATCGTCGAGTTCCAGCACGTGAAGCCCGGCAAGGGTTCCGCCTTCGTTCGCACCAAGATTCGCAGCCTCCTCTCGGGCCGCGTCCTCCAGCCCACGCTGAAGTCCGGCGAGAAGGTGGGCAAGCCGGACATCGAAGAGAAGGACATGCAGTACCTGTATGTCCAGGGTGACGACTACTACTTCATGGACAAGCGCGACTTCGAGCAGACCTTCATCAGCGAGAAGGCACTCGGCGACGCGAAGAAGTTCCTGAAGGAGAACATCGACGCCACCATCCTGTTCTGGAACGGGAAGGCGATTGCCGTCACGCTGCCCAACTCGGTGGACCTCAAGGTCGTCAAGTGCGACCCGGGCGTGCGCGGTGACACCGTGTCCGGTGCGCTGAAGCCCGCAGAGCTGGAGACCGGCTTCGTCGTCAACGTCCCCCTGTTCATCAACGAGGGTGACGTCCTGAAGATCGACACGCGCGACGGTGGCAAGTACCTGACCCGCGTCGCCACCGCGGGCTAGCTCAGGCTCCGCTCGGAGGGACGCGAGAATGGCAACCAAGCGCAAGTCGACCCGGGCGTCCGCGCCCACCAGCGCGCCCGCCCCGGCGAGCGCGCGAGACGCGGGCAACACGTCCCTGGACGTGGAGGCCCTGCGAGAAATCGTCAACATCCTGGAGGCCTCGGACGTGACGAGGCTGGTGTGGAAGCGCGGGGAAGAGAAGCTCTTCATCCGCCGCGGCCACGCCCCGGAGACGACCATCGTCCACCACTCGGCCCCCCCGGCCGTCCAGGTGGGCCCGGCCGTCGAGTACACGGCTCCGTCGGCGCCTCGCGCCGCCCCGGTCGCCGCTGCCCACTCCGTGGCCGCCGCGGCCCCCGTGGCCGAGAAGGCGCCGGAGAAGCCGGGCCACGTGGTCACCAGCCCCTTCGTCGGTACCTTCTATCGGACGCCGGCGCCGGATCAGCCCGCCTTCGTCGATGTGGGTTCGGTGGTGAAGAAGGGCCAGGTGCTCTGCATCATCGAAGCGATGAAGTTGATGAACGAAATCGAGTCCGAGGTGTCCGGTCGCGTGGCCGAGATCCTCGTGGAGAACGGTCGCCCGGTGGAGTTCGGCCAGGCGCTGTTCCGCATCGAGCCGGCTTGACGCGGCGCGCGCGCCTTTGCTTTTCGCGGGGCGCGCGCCCGAGCCGGCCGTTTCAGGAGACACCCCCGTGTTCAAGAAGGTGCTGATTGCCAACCGCGGGGAGATTGCCCTGCGGGTCATCCGCGCCTGCCGGGAGCTGGGCATCGCCACGGTGGCGGTGCACTCCACGGCGGACGCCAACGCCCTCCATGTCCGCTTCGCCGATGAGGCGGTCTGCATTGGCCCGCCGGCGTCCAAGGAGAGCTACCTCAACGTCCCGCAGTTGCTCTCCGCCGCGGAAATCACCCGCGCGGACGCCATCCACCCCGGCTACGGCTTCCTCTCCGAGAACGCCGAGTTCGCCGAGGTGTGTGAGAACTGCAAGATCCGCTTCATCGGTCCGCGTCCGGAGATGCTGCGGATGATGGGCAACAAGGTCCGTGCGCGGCAGGCGGCGCGCGAGGCGGGCATGCCGCTGTTGCCCGGCAGCCCCGGCACGGTGAAGGACCCCCGCGAGGCGGAGGTGTTCGCCCGGGAGATTGGCTTCCCCGTCATCCTCAAGGCCGCCGCCGGCGGTGGTGGCAAGGGGATGAAGATCGTCCGCGAGCCGAGCGCACTGGCCCAGGCGTTCTCCACCGCGCAGGCGGAGGCGGTGGCCTCCTTCGCCAACGGCGACCTCTACATCGAGCGGTACGTGGAGAAGCCGCGCCACATCGAAATCCAGATTGTCGCCGACGAACACGGCAACGTCATCCACCTCAACGAGCGCGAGTGCTCGGTGCAGCGCCGGCACCAGAAGCTCATCGAGGAGTGCCCGTCACCCGCGCTCACGCCGGAGCTGCGGCAGCGGATGGGTGAGGTGTCCGTCCAGGCGATGCGCAAGCTGCGCTACAACAACGTCGGCACCATCGAATATCTGCTGGACGAGCGCGGCGAGTTCTACTTCATGGAGATGAACACGCGCATCCAGGTGGAGCACCCGGTGACGGAGCTCGTCATGGGCGTCGACCTGGTCCGTGAGCAGATCCGCATGGCCTACGGCCACCCGCTGCGCTTCAAGCAGGAAGACGTGCAGATGCGCGGACACTCCATCGAGTGCCGTGTCAATGCCGAGGACCCGATTACCTTCGCGCCGTGGCCCGGCAAGATTACCGGCTACAGCGTCCCGGGTGGCTACGGGGTGCGCGTGGACTCGGGGGCCTACGAGAACTACACGGTGCTGCCGTACTACGACAGCCTCCTGGCCAAGCTCATCGTCCACGCGGAGGACCGCGAGACGGCGATCCGCCGCATGCAGCGCGCGCTGGGCGAGTACGTCGTGGAAGGCATCCGCACCAACATCCCCTTCCACCGCGCGGCGCTGGCGGACGAGTCGTTCCAGGAAGGCAACTACGACACGCGTTTCGTCGAGCGTCTCCTGGCCAGTGAGACAGGTTCTCGCCGGCTGAAAAAAGCAGTCGAAGAGACGCCGTAGCACACGTCCGCCTACGTGGCGTTCCCGCCCGTGGGGCGGGCATGCAAGCAGGTGAGCTGGCCCCGGGGGGAGCCGGGCTGTTTCTTGACCCGCGTTGGAGGATTCCGTTAGCCTCCGACTCTCCCCCTTTTGAAGATAGAAACCCGCGAAGTTCCAAGGGGTTTCGGCTTTCCGGAAGCCCACGCTCGATGGACAAGAACAAGATCATCGAAGCCGCCGCGAAGCTCGTCGCGAAGGGCGCCTACGACAAAGCCATCAAGGAGTACCAGAAGGTCCTGGAGGTCGACCCGAAGGACATCCGGGTCCTCCAGAAGATGGGGGAGCTGTACGTCAAGAAGAACGACAACGCCCAGGCGGCGCACTTCTTCACGAAGGTCGCGGAGAGCTACTCCTCCGATGGGTTCTTCCTCAAGGCCGTCGCTCTCTACAAGCAAGTCCTCAAGCTCAATCCGAACCTGCTGGAGGTGAACCTCAAGCTGGCGGAGCTTCACCAGCAGCTCGGGCTGATGTCGGAGGCGATGGCGTACTTCCAGATCGTCGCCAACCACTACGACAAGGCGGGCGACACCAAGTCGTCGCTCGATACCTTGAAGAAGATGGTGGATCTCGACCCGGAGAACGTGGCGTCGAAGATCAAACTCGCGGAGCTCTATGCGCGCGAGAACATGACGCGCGAAGCCATCCAGGAGTTCAAGCGCGCCGCCGAGTACCTCAAGCGCAACAGCCGTGGCGACGACTGGGCCCGCGTGGCCGAGCGACTGTCCACGCTCGAGCCGGACAACCTGCCCCTGGCCAAGGAGCTGGCGTCCTCGTACTTGCAACGCGGTGACCAGAAGCGCGCGCTCGCGAAGCTGCAGGTGTGCTTCAAGGCGGACGGCCGCGACGTGGAGACGCTGTCGCTCCTGGCCCAGGCGTTCCAGGGACTGGGGCAGACGTCCAAGACGGTGTCTGTCTACAAGGAGCTGGCGAAGATCCACCAGGAGCGCGGCCGGCCCACGGAGGCGGAGGCCGTCTGGACGCAGATTGAAGTGTTGGATCCGCAGGACCCGGATCTGCTCGCCCGCCGCGCGCCCGCGCCGCAGCCCGCCGCCGCGCCGCAGCCTGCTCAGGCCCCGCAGTCCGCCGCCGCGCCGCAGCCCGCCGCTCGCGCCGCGCCGCAGCCCACGCCCCAGGCCGCTCCGGCTCCCGTGGCGCCGCCCGCGCAGCAGGGCGGACTGGCGCGCGAGCAGCTCTCCAAGCTGCTCACGGAGACCGACGTCTACGTGAAGTACGGGCTCCACGACAAAGCCCTGGAGCACCTGCGCAAGGTCTTCTCCGTGGACCCGGAGAACCTGGACGCGCACGAGAAGGCGTATCAAATCTATGTCGCGTCCGGGAACGCGGCGCAGGCGTCCGAGCAGCTGCTGAACGTGCTGCGACTGTGCACGCGCGCGGCGGACTCGACGCGCGCGCAGCAGTACCTGGCGACCATCCTCCAGCAGAACCCCTCCCACCCGGAGGTGCCGGCGTTCCTGTCGGTGCTGCGCGTGGAAGGTCCGGTGACGACGGCGCCGTCGGCCACGGTGGTGGAGTCGGTGGGCGAGGACGCCATCCTGGTGGACTCCAGCGACGACGAGGTCCTCGTCGCGCCGCCCCCCGAGGACGCGCTGCTGCACCCGCCCGGCGACGAGTTGGCGCTGGCCACGCTGCCCTCGAACGACTCCGACGAGGTCATCGACGACGACGGGGACGCCACCGTCGTCAGTGAGGAAGCGCTCGTCGGCGAGGCCATCACCTCGGGTGAGCACGACGTCTTCGACACGCCCGCGCCGGAAGACCTGGCCGCGGACTCCGCGGACGAGACGCTCGTCTCCAGTGACGACGACGGGCTGATGCTGACGGATGAGCCCGGCCTCGTGTCGTCGGAGGACGAGCCGCTCGTCGAGTCGGCCGACCTGGATGCGTCGTACGCCAGCGACGAGGGCCTGTCGCTGGGGGACTCGGACGACGAGGCCACGTCGACGTCGATGGCGGCGCTGTCGCTCGGAGACGAGGACGAACCGCCTCCGACGATGGTGCGCGCGCCCACGCGGGCCCTGCTCCAGGAAGCCGCGCCGAACACGCGCAAGCAGCCGGTGTACGTGGAAGAGGCGCAGCTCGACGTGGACGAGATGCCCACGCGGGTGGGCATCGCTCCGCTGGATGCCTCCATGCTCGACGAGCTGGAGGAGGCGCCGGGCTCGGACATGCCCTCGCTGGGGGATCCGTTCGAGGAAGAGGAGCCCACCGCCTCGCACGCCGTCGTGTCGCTGGACGACATGCCGACGGAGGACCCAGAGACCGACTTCGGCTCGGAGCCTCAGGTCGAGTCCGACTTCGAATCAGAGCCCCAGGACGAGACCGACTTCGGGTTGGAGTCCCAGGCCGAGCCCGACTTCGAGTCGGTGGAGGAGCCCGAGGAGGCGTCCGCCGAACTCGTCGCCGACAGCGCCAGCGAGGGTGACGAAGAGGAGCCGGCGGCCGAGGAGTGCGACGAGGCGGCCTTCTTCCTGGACCAGGGCCTGATGGAAGAGGCCCGCGAAATCCTGGAGACGGTGTCGATTGCCTTCCCGGGCCATGCGCGCGCCACCGAGCTGATGGAGCGGCTGGAGGCGATGGAGGCCAGTGGTGGGGCGGCGCCCGAAGAGGAGCCGCTGGAGCCCATCTCGGTGCCTTCCGTGCAGCCGGTGACGGATGCGGGCGCGGAGCGCGACGCGTTCGACCTGGCGGCGGAGCTGGCCGGCGAAATCGACAACCTGGGCGACGACACGGCGGCCGCGGCGCCCGCGGAAGAGGACTTCCAGTACTCGGTGGAGGAGGTGTTCTCCGAGTTCAAGAAGGGCCTGGCCAAGGTGGTGAAGCCCGAGGACGTGGACACGCACTACGACCTGGGCATCGCCTACAAGGAAATGGGCCTGCTGGACGACGCGCTCCACGAGTTCGAGGTGGCCCGGCAGGGCTGCGCGGGCACCAAGCGCGAGGTGGACTGCCTGACGATGATGGGCATGTTGCACCTGTTGCGCGGTGACGGCGGCTCGGCGGTGGAGACCTTCCGAGAGGGGCTCGCGAGCCCGTTCGCCACGGGTGAGGCGGCCAAGGCGCTCGGCTTCGAGCTGGCGACGGCCTACGAGGCGAACGGCGAGCCAGGCAAGGCGCTGTACCACTACCAGCGAGTGGCGGTGATGGACGCGAAGTACCGCGACGTGGGGACGCAGGTGTCCCGCATCGCGGCGAGTACGCAACCGGAAGAAGACCCCCTGCCGACCCCGGCACCCGCCGCGGTGAATGGCTCCAAGGCCCATGGTGCCGCACCCGCAGCGGCGGTGGCGAATCCCCCGGTGCCAGCGGCCGGCGCGCCCAAGGCGCGCAAGGTCGGTTACGTGTAGTTGCCCCCGAGGTCCGGCGAGCCCATGACGACCTACCTCGATTTCTTCGACCTCACCCAGGAGCCCTTCTCCAACGCTCCGGTGAGCCGCTTCTATTACAACTCGGCGCAGCACTCCCAGGCGCTCACCCGACTGATGCATGCGGTGAGCTACATGAAGGGCCTGTCCATCCTCGTCGGCGACATCGGCGCGGGGAAGACGACGCTGGCCCGCCGCATGCTCGATTCGCTGCCCGAGTCCGAGTACGAGGCCGCGCTGCTGGTCATCATCCACTCGGGCATCACCGCCAACTGGCTCTTGCGGCGCATCGCCCTGCAACTGGGCGTGGAGAACCCCGCGCAGGAGAAGCTGGCGCTCCTGTCACAGCTCTACCAGCGGCTCCTGCAAATCTACGAGTCCGGCAAGAAGGCCGTCGTCCTCATCGACGAGGCGCAGATGCTGGAGACGCGGGAGTTGATGGAGGAGTTCCGCGGCCTGCTGAACCTGGAAGTGCCGGAGCGCAAGCTCATCTCCTTCGTGTTCTTCGGCCTGCCCGAGATTGAGAAGAACCTGAAGCTGGACCCGCCGCTCGCCCAGCGCGTGGCCATGCGTTACAAGCTCGAGCCCTTCACCGCCGAGTCCACCGAGGCCTACATCAAGCACCGCCTCCGGCTCGCGGGCTGCCCGCGCATGCCGTTCTCTCCGGAGGCCCTGCTGGCGGTGCACGAGCACTCGTCGGGCTCGCCGCGTGTCATCAACACGCTGTGCGACAACGCGCTCTTCGAGGCCTTCCTCGCGCGCGCCGAGACGGTCTCCGCCGAGCTGGTGCATCGCATTGGAAAGAACCTGGGACTCCAGGGCATCAATGCGGCCGCTCCCGGAGCAGGCGAGCGGGCGAGCGCCCCGGCGACCCATCTGCCCCGAGCGTCGAACAACAAGCTCGATCTGGCGGAGATAGACCGTTACCTCGAAGGGCTGGGTAAGCTCTAGGGGCTTTGGCGACACAGAGCCGCAACGGTGCGCTTCGAGCGCTGCTGCTCGTGCTCCTCGTTCTATCGGGGAGTGTGCTCGCGTTGCGCATGCCCGAGACGTGGGAGGTGGCCTGCACCGTCGCGCGGCGGCACCTGCCGGACGTGCTCGGGCTGGACGTAGGCATCGGCCGGTGTGAGTTGGATCCGCTCGGCTCGCGCGTGGTGGTGCACGGCTTCTCGCTCTTCCTCCCGGGCGAGGACACGCCGCTGGTGGCGGCGGACACCGCTGAAGTGCAGTTCGGGTTCCTGCGCCCCTTCTCCGGACGGCTGACGCTCGCGCTGGTGCGGGCCCAGCGGCCGCGCGTGACGCTGGATTTGTCCCAGCCCTCGACGGACCCGGCGAAGAAGTCGGAGGGCTGCTTCCTGGATCCGCTCGAGCGGGTGCGGGTGTCCCACCTGGACATCAGCGGGGCGGAGCTGCGACTGGCGCTGCCCGAGGGCCGGCGCGTGGAGGTGGCGGACCTGGACGTGCGCTGGACGGAGCGCTGGGGCGTCATCGAGCTGGATGCGGAGGCGCGTCGCGGCCTCGTGCGGTTGGGCGCGGATGGCGCGGAGCTGGCGCTGCAGCGGCTGGCCTTCGCTGGCGCCTTGGACCCCGACGAGGCGCTGCTGGAGCTGGAGCGCGCCGAGGTGTCCCTGGATGACATCATCACCACGGTGTCGGGACGCGTGGACTCGCTGTGCCAGCCCCACCTGGCGCTGGACGCGCAGGTCTTCCTCCCGCTGCGCACGCTGTCGCAGGCGAAGCTCCTGCCAAAGCCCGCGACGGGGCACCTGTGGAGTCGCGTGTCCATCGCCGGCAAGCCGGAGTCGCCCGCGGTGTCGCTGGAGCTGTCGGGCAACGGGCTGGGGTACGACAGGTTTGGGCCGGCCAACATCTCCGCGCGCCTGTCGTACTCGGGCGATGAGCTTCGGGTGGAGGAAGTCGTGGTGCCCGTGGGTGCAGGCCGGGTGCGCGCCACGGGCAAGCTGGGGCTGACGCCGCTGTTCCCCCTGGAGGTGAGCCTCAAGACGGAGGATGCGTCATTGGCGCGCATCCTCGACAAGGCGGGGGTGAAGGGCGCGTGGGTGGACTTCGCGGCTTCGCTCGACGCGCAGCTCACGGGCAACCTGCTGCCGCGCTTCTCGCTGTCGGGACCGCTGGATTTGCGCACCAGCCGTTTCAAGCTGGCCACGCGGGCCTATGACGCGCCATCGACCGATGGAATCACCATCCTGGAGTTCGACAAGGGGCGTGCGCAGGCGCAGGTGAAGCTCCAGGCGGACCGGGTGTCGTTCAATCACGTCTCCGCGGAGGTGGGCCGCTCACGCGTCCAGGGCGACGTGGGGCTGCTCATCGGCGGCGGGCTGGGGCTCGACATCCACGGACAGGGCGAGCTGGACCTGGCGGACTTTGGCCACATCGCGGGCCTGAAGTGGGCGGGACGGGGCAACGCCACGTATTCAGTGACGGGGCCCGTGTCGCAGGTGAAGGTGGAGTCCGGGCTGTCGTTCCGCGACTTCGTCTTCTGGGGTTTCTCGCTGGGCGTGCTGCAGGGGAAGCTGAGCTACTCCGACGGGGTGCTGGCCTTCCCTTCGTTCACCGGCCAGAAGGGGCGCACGCAGTACTACGGCAAGGCCGGCGTGGGCTTCGGACGGTTGCTCAACCTGCGGCTCGAGGTGAATGTCCCGCAGGGACGCACCGAGGACCTGGTGGACGTGGTGGCGGGCCTGACGCCGTCGCTGGCGGTGATGCAGGGCACGCTGGGCGGTACGGCCTCGGGCCGCGTGGAAATCGACAGTCCCATCGAGCGGCTGGAGGGACTGGTGGCCTTCGACGTGAAGGACACCACGTACTACGGACGCCGGCTGGGGGATGGCTCGGCGCGGCTGCGCTTCGTGGATGGCAAGGCGATGGTGCTCGAGCGCACGGAGCTGCGCGGTCCACTGGGGCGCACGTGGGCGGAGGGCACGCTGCTGTTCGCGGGAGGGCTGGACTACCGCTTCGGTGGAGACGGCCTGTCGCTGGCGGAGACGGTGGAGCCGGAGCTCGCGCGACGCATGGGCATCCAGGGGACGATGGTGATGGACGGCGTCGTGTCCGGAACCTCCGACGTGCCCGTGGTCGACGTCACGCTGCGCGCCCCGCGTGTGACGTTCGCCGAGCGCGGCCTGGGCGCGATGGACCTCACCGGGCGACTGGTGGGCAAGGACCTGGAGGTCTGGGGCCGCCCCTTCCAGGACGCCAACGGCCGCGTGAAGCTCAAGGTTCAGGACTCATGGCCGTACGACGCGTCGCTGACGCTGACGCTGCCGGAAATCCGTCCGCTGCTCCCCTCGGAGCCGCTGTGGGCGGGCGTGTCCGGCTCGGTGTCAGGCGCGCTCACTGCGAAGGGGCCGCTGATGGAGCCCGGGGCGGCGCACCTGCGGGCGACGGTGGACAAGCTGGTGCTGTCACGCGACGACGTGCGGGGCGAGAACACGGGGCCCATCAGCCTCGCGTACGAGAAGGGCCGGTTGGAGGTGCAGCCCTTCCGCTTCCTCGGGCCGTACGTCGACCTGAACCTGGGCGGCTGGATGACCACGCGCGGGGGAATCGGCTTCACCCTGCGCGGCGGCGGAGACCTGCGCCTCCTGGAGTCGCTCCTGCCGGCGATGGTGGAGCGCTCCACGGGCCGCGTCACCGTGGACGCGGAGGCCACGGGCACGCTGGAGGCGCCGTCCGTGGTGGGCAGCGCGGAGCTGCTGGACCTGCGCCTCGCCATGCGGGACTTGCCCGTCAACATCCGAGGCATGTCCGGGCGCGTGGAGATGACGGGGCAGCGGCTGCTACTGGAGCACCTGCAGGGGCAGCTCAACGAGGGACGCATCTCCGCCCGCGGCGACGTGCGGCTCGCGCGCTTCATGCCCCAGCGGCTGGGCCTCACGGTGCAGCTGGACGAGGTTCCCTACCGCCTCACGGAAGACCTGCCGGCGACGTTCTCCGGGCTGCTCCAGGTGGTGGGGCCGCCCCGAGGCTTCACCGTCACCGGCGGCATGGACATCGTCAAGATGCGCTACCAGAAAGCGCTGGACGTGGAGTCGCTGCTCAAGTCCATGCAGAAGCGCGCCAACGTGGCGTCGGCGGCGAACGTCATCGCGGGCGAGCAGCAGAAGCCCTGGGTCATCTGGGACGTGAACGTCCACTTCGGCGACGTCCTCGTGGACAACAACCTGGCGAAGGCGCGGATGCTGGGGGACGTGCGGCTGACGGGCACGGACCTGCGGCCGGGTCTCCTGGGCCGGGTGGAGCTGGCCGAGGGCAGCCAGGCGTTCTTCCGCAACAACCCCTTCACCATCAGCCAGGGGCAATTGGAGTTCCAGGACCCCACCAGCCTGGAGCCCGTCTTCGAGGTCCAGGCCCAGACGCTGGTGCGCGAGTACGTGGTGAAGCTGCACGCCTTCGGCAAGCCCTCGGACCCCCAGGTGCTCCTGTCCTCGGAGCCGGCGCTGGTGGAAGGCGACATCGTCTCCCTGCTGACGCTGGGTTTCACCTCGTCGGACCGGGACACGGCGGCGTCCGCTGGGGCCGGGCTGGCGGCCGAGGCCCTCTTCAACGTGTCGGGCCTGGACCGGCAGGTCCAGCGGTTCCTCCCCAGCAATCCGGTGCTGCGGGATTTGTCCCTCCAGATTTCCACGACCTACAACGACGCCACACGTCAAGCGGAGCCCACCGCGCAACTGGAGTCGAAGTTCCTCAGCGAGCAGCTTAAAATCGGTATGACTCAACCGGTGAGTGGGCGAGGAACGCGGGCGCGTGCCGAGTACCGCTTCGACGACAGACTTTCCGCGCAGGCCCAGTGGGACAACGAGAACAGCGAAGCCTCGTTTGGCAACCTCGGGCTCGAGCTGAAGCTGAGCTGGGAGGTCGAGTAGCCCGCGCCGCCATGGCGCTGGCACTGGGGCTCTGCGTCCTGTGCGCGGGCCTGGCGCGAGCCCAGCTTCGCGAGGTCGACGTTCCCGGGCCGGAAGTGGTGGCAGTGGAGCTGCACCTGCCGGGTGGTGTGGACGGGCAGGGGCTCAGCGGACTGGTGGCGGTGCGCAAGGGCCAGTCGTTGACGCCCGCGGCGGTGCGCCGCTCGGTGGAGCGACTGTGGGCCACGGGGCGCTTCGCGGATGTGGTGGCGAGCGTGGTGGACGTGCCGGGTGGGGTGCGCCTGGTGTTCCAGCTCACGCCGGTGTCGAGGCTCGCGCGGCTGCGCTTCGAAGGCAACGCGGTGCTGTCGGACGGCGAGCTGCTGGATGCCAGTGGCCTCCTGGAGGGCGGCCCCCTGGATGGCGAGGAGCTGGAGGGGGCGGTGTCCTCCGTGCTCCAGGCGTACCAGCGCAAGGGCTATGACTCCGTGAAGGTGACGGCGCGGCAGGAGCCGGTGACGGACGGCGTGGCGGTGTTGCTCCTCGTCTCCGAGGGCCAGCCGACGCGCGTGCGACAGGTGAGCTTCTCGGGCAGCCCGGGGCTGCCGCTGCCGCGCCTGCTGGAAGTGCTGGCGATGCCGCCGGGCGACGTGTTCGACCGGGCGCGGCTGGAGTCGGGGCTGGACCAGTTGCGTGCACTGCTGCGTGAGTCGGGCCACTGGAGAGCCCAGGTGGGCACGCCCTCGGTGCTCGTGGAGGGCAGCTCCGCCTCGGTGGCGGTGCCCCTGTCAGCGGGGCCTCGGTATTCGCTGCGCTTCCATGGCAACCATCGCTTCTCCGCGGAGATTCTGGAGGGCGTGCTGGCGCATGACGCCGCGGAGCCGCTCGACGAGGTGGTGGCGGGACGGCTGGCGCGGCGGGTGGAGTCCTTCTACCGGCACCGTGGCTTCCACGACGCGAAGGTGCGCTCGCGCGAGGTGGTCCGGCCTGACGGAGAGGTGGCCGTGCTGGCCTTCGACGTGGACGAGGGCCAGCCCCTGCGCGTCAACGAGGTCCGCTTCCATGGCAACGCCTCGCTCGGCTCGGGGACGCTGAGGGAGTTCCTCGCGGAGCGCATTCGCGCGGGCGAGCTCCAGCCGGAGCTGGACCTGCGACTCCAGGACGACCCGCTGGACGCGGAGGGTCGCCATGGCCGTCGCGCCGCGACGATGGAGCCTGTGCCGGACCCGTCCACGGTGTACGTGGAAGAGGCGTGGCTGGAGGCGACGGAGGCGATGAACGAGGCGTACCGCGAGCGGGGCTTCCTGTCCTCGTCCGTGGTGTTCCGTGGGCTGACGGTGGATGCGCGCACGCGGACGGCGGTGGCGGACTTCGACGTGGAGGAAGGGCCGCAGGCGCGCGTGACGGAGGTCCGCTACGAGGGGCTGCCGGAAGGTACGGCGCGGCTCTCGACGGGGGCGGGGG
>NZ_JABUMQ010000132.1:0-27761 GCF_013336645.1 Myxococcus sp. CA039A
TCCCTGCCCATCCCCGACACCCTGCCCCGCCTTCGCGCCGCGGTGCGCGCGTACGACGACCATGTCCTCGCGAGGCTCGCCGCCGAGCCTCACCTGGAGGCCGTGTCCGCCGCGCTCGCCCGCCTGCCGGAGCCGCTGCGGCCCCGAGGCGTGGCCTTCCTCGTGGCCCGCCTCCTCTCCCGCATGGGCTTCACCGCCGGCACCTCCGTGAGCCCAGCCCTCGCGCGGCGCGTCCTGGAACGTCCACCTGGGGAACTGTTGTCATCCGGATACATCTCCCTGCGCGAGCCCGGCCCCGCGTTGGAGCAACTGGCCCAGGGCTACGAGTCCCTGAGCACCGGGGCCCGGCGCGCGAGTGCCCTGCTGGGTGACGCGGAAGCCTTCACGCTGGAGAACCTGGAGCACCTCCAGGGCAAGGCGCAGCGGCTGGCGCTGGAGCAGGCGGTGGAAGCCGCCGAGGCCCTCTCTCGCGCCCTTCCGCCCCGCCTCCGCGCACGCCCCGTGTCCACCGGCCCCGCGCCCACCGCGATGGAGGATGACGCCGCGTTTCCGCAGGGCGGATTCTCCTCCGTCTCCAACGTGGGCAGCCTGGAGAACCTGGTCACCTCCGAGCTCGTCTACATGGAGGATGAGCCCACGCTGGACTTGTTCGACGTGCGCTACGTCGAGGGCGAGCTGCTCTACTACACCCGCGACGAGAGCCTCGCGGTGCGCCGTCGCCGCGTGGTGACCTTCGTCCTCCCGCCGAGCCTCGCGGACGCGCGGGTGAAGGACACCGGCGTGCGGTGGCAGCGCGCAGTGGTGGCCATGGGACTGGTGTTGTGCCTGGTGCGCCGGCTGTCCGTGTGGCTGGGAGACCAGGACCTGCGCTTCCAGGTCGCCTTCCCCTGGGATGGCGACGGGCCCCACCCGCTGGAGGCGGAGCGCGGCCTGTGCGAGCTGCTGCTGCGCGAGTGGCGAGCCCGGGGGACCGCGGAGATTCTCACCCCACGAGACTCCGACGAGGTGCTGGCGAACGCGGCGGTGCAGGCGAAGCGGGCCCGGGTGGACGTGCTGTTGCTCGACGCGACCCGTCAAACGCGGCTCGACACGACGAAGGTGCCCGCCCGCGTGGGGCTGCATCACCTGGATTTGAGCGAGCCGAGCCCGAGGCTCCATGTGCCGGGCCGGGGAACTTCTTCACCCGCGCGTGAAATCCCGGAAGTTGGCGCCGAGGGAGGCCCTCCCGAGACGCCATGGGAGGCCTGGACCGGAACGACGCTTGAGCTTGCGCGAGGGCTTCTCTAGCGTCCGGTCCGGGAAGCGCCACGCTTGGCGCAGGAGAGGACGGGCCATGCCGCGGTACGAGTTCAAGGAAGGCAGCTCCAACAAGTTCTGGGAGATCACGTTCGAAGGAAAGTCCTTCACGACGCGATGGGGCCGCATCGATACCGACGGCCAGGAGAAGACGCAGTCCTTCGACTCTCCCGAGGCGGCGCAGAAGGAGTACGACAAGCTCGTCCGCGAGAAGGAGAAGAAGGGCTACGAGTTGGTGGGCGACGGTGAAGGGGGCGACGACGGGGACGACGAGTCGCCGAGCGTCGAGGGAAAGTCCAACCCGGAGCTGGAGGCCGCCATCCAGAAGGACCCGGCCAACGTGGACGCGTACCTCGTCTACGGCGACTGGCTCCAGAGCCAGGGCGACCCGCGCGGCGAGCTGGTCGCGCTGCAGCACGCGGTGTCGAAGGCCGAGGGCACGGAGGCCTCCACCCTCAAGCGGCAGATCACCGCGCACATCAAGAAGCACAAGGCGTTGCTGCTCGGCGGACTGGCCAAGGCCTGGTCCGAAGAGGAGCTCAAGGTGGAGTGGCACCTGGGCTTCATCCGCGACGCGCGGCTGGGCAAGAAGGACTACGACTCCGAGCTGGAGGTGCCCGAGACGCTGGTGAAGCTGCTCGCGCATCCTTCCGCGAAGTTCCTCCAGTCGCTCACCATCGGCATGGTGGATATGGAGGGCGAGAACTATTACGCGGGCGTCGTCGAGGCCATCGTCAAGACGAAGGGCATGCCGACGCTGCGCAGCCTGTTCCTCGGCGACTTCGAGTACCCGGACGAGACGGAGATCTCCTGGTCGTACATCAACGACGTCACGGGGCTCTACAAGGTGCTGCCCAACCTGCGCTCGCTGCGGCTGCGCGGCGCGGACGCGGACCTGGGCAAGATTGACCTGCCGGAGCTGCGTGAGTTCTCGATGGAGACGGGCGGCCTGCCCTTGGGCGCGGTGAAGTCCATCGCCAGCGCGAACTGGCCGAAGCTGGAGAAGCTGGAGGTCTGGTTCGGCTCGGAGAACTACGGTGCGGAGGGCGGCGTGGAGGACATCCAGCCCATCCTCGACGGCAAGGGCCTGTCGAACGTCAAGGTGCTGGGCCTGCGCAACTCGGAGTTCACGGACGAGCTGGCGAAGGCGCTGCCCACCGCGAAGATTCTCCCCCAGCTCGAGAAGCTGGACCTGTCCATGGGCTGTCTGTCGGACACGGGCGCGCAGACGCTCGCGGACAACGCCGCGGCGTTCAAGCACCTCAAGCACCTGGACGTGACGGAGAACACGCTCACCAAGGCCGGCGAGAAGCTGGTGGCGAAGCTGGCCGCGACGGTGGCGGCGGGCAGCCAGCGCGACTACGACGAGGAATACCGTTACGCGGCGGTGGGCGAGTAGCACTCCATGACGGCGGTGCCTGACTTCATCCTCATCGGCAACGCCGAGAACCGGCGCGTCACGCTGTTCCAGGACGCGCTGGCCCGCCAGGGCCTTCCTCCCGCGAGGGTGGTGCCCTGGCGGGAGCTGGTGAAGCACCCCGCCCTCCTCGCGCGGCTGCCCGACACGGACGCCTTTGTCCGCATCGACGCCGCGGGGGAGAGCTGGGAGGTGGAGAAGGCGCTGCTCAAGCGCGGCCATGAAGACGCGCTGGAGCATGGCTGTCAGGTGCTCGCGCCGGAGGACGTGGACGCGCTCGTCGAGGACCACGGGCGCATCCTGGCTCCACGACAGGGGCACCTGGGCTTCCTGCGAGTCCTCTCCGAGCTGGAGGCGGTGTTCCGGGAGCGGCCTCGCTGGAGGGTGCTCCAGTCGCCCGCGAGCATCGCGGACCTGTTCGACAAGCGCATCACCTCGCGGAGGTACGCGGCGTTGGGTGTGCCCGTGCCGGAGCCCTTGGACGGGGTGACGGACGCGGCGTCGCTGCGCGAGCGGATGGACGATGAGGACTGGCGCGAGGTCTTCGTGAAGGTGTCCTGCGGCTCGTCAGCGTCGTGTCTGGCCATCTTCCGCAGGCACCGCGAGAGGGAGTCGCTGGTCACCACCATCGAGCAGGCACCGACGGGTTGGTACAACTCGCTCAAGGTGCGTCGAATCACGGAGCCGGAGCGCGTGGAGGACGTGCTGGGCTTCCTGCTGCGCGAGGGCTCACAGGTGGAGCGCTCGATTTCCAAGGCGCGACTGGGCGGCGACACTTTCGACTGTCGGGTGCTCACGGTGGGTGGGGAGCCCGCCTTCACGGTGGTGCGCCAGAGCCGAGGCCCCATCACCAACCTGCACCTGGGCGGCTGGCGTGGGGAGCCGGAGGAGCTGGAAGCAGCGGTGCCGCGCAACGAATGGAAGGCCGCGATGGAGAGCTGCCGCGTGGTGGCGCGGGCCCATGACTGCCTTCACGTGGGCATCGACCTGATGTTCGAGGAGCACTTCACCGGGCACCGCGTGGTGGAGGCGAACGCCTTCGGCGACCTGCTGCCCGGCCTGCAGCGCGAGGGATTCAGCGTCTACGAGTGGGAGATTCGCGAGGCACTGGCACTGGCTCGTGCCAATGCCTCTCCTCCCAGACCTTGACGCTCACCGGCGTCAGTCGCAGCCCGTGGCGTCGCGAGAGGGCACCCAGTTGCAATCGAAGGTGTGCACCTCGCCAGTGGCACGACCCCGCCCAGGAGCCGAGTCGAGCATCGTGTTCCAGAACCGCGAGAGCACCGAGGTGAGCGAGTTGGCGGGCCCCGTCGGAGGGTCGCTGTTGTAGAGCAGCGCCGCATGCACGTTCGGCTCGGTGGTGCCGTTGGCGCGGAGCACGACGGGGTCGCTCGGCGCGAAGAGCCACTTCATGCGCGACGACGTGTTGTCTCCAGTGATTCCCATGGCCCGGTTCATGGACTCCACCCAGGTGGCACGGGCCGCGCGCTCCGCCGGGGTGTTGGTCGTCGATTGGAACGGCAGCCCGGTGTTCGACATGTAGAGCTGGTCCTGGCGGTTCTGCCAGACAAGCGTGGGCAGGTCGAAGCCCCCTTCCGACACGGGTGCGGTGATGATGTCGTAGAGCACCGGACCACTGATGCACTCGTGCGGAGGATGTACGGGGTCCCCCGGTGTGCGCGCGGCCACACAGGACGGAGTGAGCGAAGACTTCCAGATGCTCGTCAACTGCTCGAAGGCCTCCAGCCCCGAGCCAATCCCCAGCACGGGATAGTCTGGGTGATTCCAGTCGAGCGGCAGGTACCCGGCGCCCGGAAAGACAAGCAGCCGTCCCGCCTTCGCGGCCTTGGGGAGTCGCTTCACGACGCGATGCGTGTTGTTGAAGGCGCCAAAGCCTCCCGCCGAGCCGCCCCGCCACAACACGCGCAGCGGCTTGTTGTCGTCCAGGCCATACCGCTCGACGAGCACGGCGAGCATCGCCTCCACGTTGTAGGCCCCCGTGAAGCGCCAATCCCGCTGCGTCCCCTTGTAGGTGATGTCGGGCGCATCCAGTGCCGTACCCGTCCACAAGTCACTCGAGCAGTAATGGCCAAGCACATCGATGGCGCCACTGAAGTCGTCGGGGCTCGCAGGATCGCGCTCACGCAGCGCCCGGTCCGCCGGCAGGTTCACCGACGACACCAGGTCGATGGCCCGATTGCCGCAGCCACCCAGCGGACTCTCGCTGTCGAACGCGCAGAAGCCACCGCCTTCGAGGCGCAGCACCCACTGCGTCGGAAGAGCCTCTCCCGGAGGAACTGGGGGGAAGGTGACCTCCAGGACGAACTCGTCGCCCAGGTTGCACCGGGCATCCGTCCAGCGGGCATCCCGAAGTGCCGGGCGCACCGTCTCCGTCAGCCGGCGCATGGGATTGCCGGCGCGAGTACACGCGGTCACGTTGTAGCCATTGCCCGAAGGCCGACAGGTGGCCGTCCCCCCGGACCAGGCGGACGCAAGCGAGGAGCAGGATACCGATGCTCCAGGCACACACGCCGTCGCCACGGCTTCGAGCGATGTGTCCATGGCGCCCTCCTCGGAGAGGGGCGCATGGCGAGGTTCCGCCTCACCACAGGCGGTACAGGTCAGGACGACGGGGAGCAGCAGGAGGAGGGAGCGCATTCCCTCTCAACCCACGACACTCCAGAGAGTTGCGGAGGTCCTGTTTCGATTCCCGAGGCCGGAGCCCGCCACGAAGGCGGACTCCAGCCTGGAAGCCTTTCGACTCAGGCTTCGGGAGGCGTGTCCAACACGGGCTTGCGTCGGTTGAACAACCGCTGCACGACGACGAAGAACAGCGGCACGAAGAAGATGCCCAGCAACGTGCCGACAATCATGCCACCGAGCACGCCGGTGCCAATGGCTCGCTGCGCGCCCGAGCCCGCGCCGGACGCAATCGCCAACGGCGTCACGCCGAAGCCGAACGCCAGCGACGTCATCAGGATGGGCCGCAGACGCGAGCGCACCGCGCTCAACGTCGCCTCAATCAACTCCATGCCCTTGTCGAGGTTCTCCTTCGCGAACTCGACGATGAGGATGGCGTTCTTGCTGGAGAGTCCCACGGTCGTCAGCATCGCGACCTGGAAGTAGACGTCGCGGTCCATGCCCCGCAGCGTGCTTCCCAGCACCGTCCCGAGAATTCCCAACGGCGCCACGAGCAGCACGGCGGTGGGAATCGTCCAGCTCTCGTACATCGCCGCCAGGCAGAGGAAGACCAGCAGCAGCGAGAGCGTGTAGAGCAACGGGGTCTGCGCGCCCGCCGCGCGCTCCTGGTACGACTGCCCCGTCCACTCCAGGCCCACACCGGGCGGAAGCTGGGAGACCAGCCGCTCCACTTCGGCCATCGCCACACCGGAGCTGACGCCCGGAGCGGCCTCGCCGTTCATCTCCATCGCCGACACGCCGTTGAAGCGCTCGAGCCGAGGCGAACCCGAACCCCAGCGCGGACTCGCGAAGGCCGAGAACGGAACCATCTCGCCCTTCACGTTGCGTACCGACCAGCGGTTGAAGTCCTCGGGGGCCATCCGGAAAGGCGCATCGGCCTGGATGAACACCCGCTTGACGCGACCCCGGTCGATGAAGTCGTCGATGTACTGCCCACCCCACGCCACGGAGAGCGTGTTGTTGATCTCCGCGGTCGCGAGGCCGAGCGCGGAGGCCTTCGCGACATCGACGTCGACGCGGAACTGGGGCGTGTCCTCCTGTCCGTTCGGACGCACGTTCGCGAGCAGGCTGCTCTGCGACGCCGCGCCGAGGAACTGGTTGCGCGCGGCGGTCAGCGCCTCGTGGCCCAGACCGACGTTGTCCTTCAAGAAGAAGGAGAAGCCCGCGGAGGTGCTCAGCTCCGCCACCGCGGGAGGCGGGAAGGCGAAGGCGAGCGCATCTTGAATCTGCGCCAGCTCTCCCATGGCCCGGCCCGCCACGGCGTTGACGCCGAGATTGGGCGCCTTCCGCTCGGCCCAGTCCTTGAGGCTGATGAAGGCGACGCCAGCATTCTGCCCGCTGCCGCCGAAGCTGAAGCCCTGCACGCTGAACATCGCGTTGACGGTGTCCTTCTCGCTCTCGAGGAAGTGCCGCTCCACCCGCTCAATCACCTTCATGGTGCGCTCCTGCGTCGCACCCACGGGCGTCTGCACCATCGCGAACAGGAAGCCCTGGTCCTCTGAAGGAAGGAAGGAGCTCGGCAGGCGCAGGAACAACACCACCATCACCGCCACCATCGCGACGAAGGCGAGCATGAAGCGCTTGCTCCGCGACAGGATTCCGCGCACCGCCCGCTGGTACTGCGCATTGCTCTTGTCGAACCCGCGATTGAACGCCCCGAAGAACCCCGTCTCCTTCGCGTGGTGTCCCTTCGCAATCGGCTTGAGCAGCGTCGCGCAGAGCGCCGGCGTGAGCACGATGGCGACCAGCACCGAGAGCGCCATGGACGTCACGATGGTCACCGAGAACTGCCGGTAGATGACACCCGTGGAGCCCGCGAGGAACGCCATCGGCACGAACACCGCGGAGAGCACGACGCCAATGCCCACCAGCGCGCTGGTGATCTGATCCATCGACTTGCGGGTGGCCTCCAGGGGAGACAGGCCCTCCTCGCTCATCAGTCGCTCGACGTTCTCGACGACGACGATGGCGTCATCGACGAGCAGACCGATGGCGAGCACCATCGCGAACATCGTCAGCATGTTCGCCGAGTACCCCAACGCGGTGAGCACCCCCAGCGTCCCCAGCAGCACCACGGGCACCGCGATGGTCGGAATCAGCGTCGCGCGGAAGTTCTGGAGGAACAGGTACATCACCAGGAACACCAGGAGGATGGCCTCGAGCAGCGTCGAGACGACGCCCATGATGGCCACTCGCACGAACGGAGTCGTGTCGAACGGCACCACCGCCTTCATTCCCTTCGGCAGCAGCGGCTTGAGTTCCTCCAGCGCGGCGGTGATGCCCTGCGCCGTCTCCAGCGCGTTGGCGCCGGTGGCCAGCGACACGGCCACGCCGGTGGCGGGCTTGCCGTTGTAGCGGCTGATGACGCTGTAGTCCTCGGAGCCCAGCTCCACCCGGGCCACATCCCCGAGCCGCAGCAGGGAGCCTTCCGAATTGCCGCGCACGATGATGTTCCGGAACTGCTCCGCCGTCTGGAGGCGGTCCTGCGCTGTCACCGTCGCGTTGAGCTGCTGGCCTTGCACCGCGGGCGTTCCACCCAACTGCCCCACCACCACTTGCTGGTTCTGGGCCCGGATGGCGCCGATGACGTCGGTCGGCGTCAGCGTGTAGGTGTCCAGCTTGTTCGGGTCCAGCCAGATGCGCATCGCGTACTTCGTGCCGAACACCTGGGTGGCGCCCACTCCGGGAACGCGGGAGATGGGGTCCACCATGTTCGTGGCGACGAAGTCCTGGATGTCGTCGCCCGACATGCTGCCGTCCTCGGAGACGAAGCCAATCACCTGCAGGAAGCCCGTGCTCGCCTTGCTCACGGAGATGCCCTGCTGCTGCACGGTCTGCGGCAACAACGGCGTCGCCAGCTGCAGCTTGTTCTGCACCTGCACCTGCGCGATGTCCGGGTCGGTGCCGTTGCGGAACGTCAGGATGATGTTGGCCGAGCCGTTCGACTCGCTCGTCGCCGACATGTAGAGCAACCCATCGAGCCCCTTCATGCTCTGCTCGATGACCTGCGTGACGGAGTCCTCGATGGCCTTCGCGGAGGCACCGGGATAGACGGCGTTCACCGTCACCGTGGGGGGCGCGATGGCCGGGTACTGCGCGATGGAAAGCTGGGTGATGGACAGCGCGCCGGCCATCATGATGATGATCGCCAGAACCCAGGCGAAGATCGGTCGATCAATGAAGAATCGTGCCATGTGAAGGTCCGGTCACTCTTGGGACTTCGCGGGGACCAGGGGTTCGGCTTCCCCTGGCTTCGCGACAGTCGAGGGGGCTTCGGTCGCCTGGACCGGCATCCCCGGTTGGATTTTCTGGAGGCCTTCGATGATGACCCGGTCACCCTCGACCAGGCCGCTGTCGACCAACCACCGGTCGCCCACCGTCCGATTGGCCTGGACGACGCGCGGCTCGACCTTGCCGTCCTTGCCCACCACCAGGGCGGTGGCGTTTCCCTTCGGGTCCCTGGCGATGCCCTGCTGAGGCACGAGGAGCCCCTGCTGGCGCAGCCCGTTGCCCACGAGGGCGCGGACGTACATGCCGGGCAACAGGGACTGGTCGGGGTTGGGCACCGTCACGCGCAGCGCGAAGCTTCCCGTGCCCGGGTCCACCGTCACGTCGGAGAACGTCAGCGAGCCGGCGTGCTCGTAGCGGCTGCCGTCCTCGAGGAGGATGGTCACCGGCGTGCTGTCGGTGCTCTTGAGCGTCCCAGCGCTCAGCTCCTTGCGCAGCCGCAGCAGTTCGCCGCTGGACTGGCTCACGTCGACGTAGAGAGGATCCAACTGCTGCACCACCGCGAGCGCCGCCGGCTGATTGGCCGTGACGAGCGCGCCCTGGGTGACCGACGACTTGCCGATGCGCCCGGCGATGGGTGAGGTGATGCGGGCGTAGTTCAGCGTCACGCTCGCCCGCTGCAACGCGGCCTGGGCGGCCTTCACGTCCGCCTCCGCCTGGCCCAGGGCGGCAATCGCCTTCTCGTTGTCCGCCGCGGTGACGGCCTCCAGCCGGGTCAGCTCGGCCGACCTCTTGGCGGTCAAGGCAGCCGACGTCAAGGTCGCCTGGGCACGCTCGAGCGCCGCCTTGGCGCTGCCGTAGTCCGCGCGGTAGGTCGCGTCCTCAAGCTCGTAGAGCGGCTGGCCTGCCTTGACCACGCCCCCTTCGGTGAACAGCCGGCGCTGGACCAGCCCGTTGACCTGGGGCCGCACCTCGGCGACGAGGAACGCATTGGTACGACCCGGCAGCTCCCGGGTCAGGAGTACGGACTCCGCCTTCAGGGTGACGACGGTGACCTGGGAGGGCCCATAGGACTCCTGCGGCGGGGCTGCCTTCTGACAGGCGGCCAGCAGCGCGGCGCAGGACGACATTCCAACGAGCGCCAGCCGGAGCGAGCGCGAGCGAGACCACATGAAAACCTCGGGAGCGGGGATGGGAACAGGGCGCCAGCCATCAGCGCGCCCCTTCCTCTATCGAAAGCGTGGGTTCCTGCCACCAAAACCTGACGAACATTGGAGCGAACCCCACGGGGCGAAAATCGCTGGACACTTACGAAAGTGCCCCCGGTAGTCTGACAAGGCGCTGGATATCCCGATTGGACCGTGAGCACCGCTCCTTGAAATGCTTGGGGACAGCTCAAGGAGCCGTGATGCCGCGCACCCCCTCCCCTTCTCGTCGGAAGCACCCTCGCCAGCAGCGGGCCCAGGCCACGTGCGATGCCATCCTCACCGCCACCGCCCGCATCCTCATCCGTGACGGCTACGAGGCCACGACCACCAACCACATCGCACAGGAGGCCGGCGTCAGCATCGGCTCGCTCTACCAGTACTACCCGAACAAGGAGGGGCTGGTGTTCGCCGTGCTGGAGCACCACGGCACGCGGTGGCTCGCGGAGCTCGAGACGGCGCTGCGCGACTTCGCCTCGGCTCCGCTGAACATCGCGGTCCGCGCCATCATCCAGCAGATCCTCTCCAGCAAGCGGCTGCGCTCCCAGCTTGATCCGCTCCGGCATGTCCTGCTGCCGGTGCTGCGTCCGCTGGGCTACGTGGACACCTTCGAGCAACAGCTCTCCCGTCTCGTGAGAACCTTCCTCGCGGCGCGACTGGAGGACATCCGTCCGCGTGAGCTGGACATGGCCGTCTTCATCATCGTCCACACGCTGGAGGCGCTCTGCCATTCCGCGGGCATGGACCGCCCCGACTACCTCACGAACGAAGCGTTTCCGGAGGAACTGTGCGCGCTCGTGCTCGGCTACCTCCGCCCGGAGCCCGCGGCACTGAGCCACCCGCCGCACACGTCCACCGCGCCTCGACAGAAATATGAGCAATAGGCCCGTGGAGCACGCTCCGAGGCCCCCGTTCCCCTCGGGGACGCGAATGTGAGCAGCCATGCGAGTTGAGCCGGGGTGCAATCAAATACATCCTGATTGCACCTCCAGCGCTTGTCGCCACGGCTCTCCACTCCATGAATCTGAATCCCGATGACCAGCAGCGGGCTGCCGCGTACCAGCAGCTCGCGCTCGGAGCCTTTCCCGTCCTCACCCAGCCGCAGCTCGACGCCATCCGGAACCGGGCCCGCGACTATCAATCACAGTTCCGCGCGCACCCCGCGCTTCACGACACCGTCAACGTGCTCCTGCTCCTGGGACTGTTCGCGGCGGACCTGCTATCCCTGACGTTGCTGCCCTCCCTCCTGCCGTGGCCCCTGTCGACCCCAGGCGGCACGGTGCTGGCGGGGATGGTGTCGGGCGCGGTGCATGGCTTTCTGGTGTGCGGCATCGTCACCTTCAGCGTCCACGAGGGCGCCGCGCACAACCTCCTCATCCTCGGCAGGGGCCGCGTGGCGCGGGGGCTGCGGGTGCTCGCGAACAATGCCTGTCGGCTCTTCCTCGCGGACCCGCTCCACTACGCGGAGGCCCATGCGAGTCATCACCGGAGCCTGGGGACGCCCGACGACGGCTCCTTCACCCACTTCGTCCGCTTCCGTCGGCTCCTGGGCAGCCTGCTCCCGCTGGCGCCCATGCTCAGCCACTCGGACTACTTCCCGTGGCGGCCCCAGGAGCACACTCGCAGCCGCCGGCTCTCCGTCGCGCTGACCAACGCGTACCTCGCGCTCTGCGCGGTGCTGGCCACCTGGCTGCATGGCTTTCTCTTCACCGGGGTGGCGCTGTTCCTCGTCGGCAGCTGGCTCAGCTTCGTCCTGGACCGGCTCCGCGAGAGCACCGAGCACCTCTTCATGCCCCTGGACCGGGTGAATGGAACGCGAGAGCTGGGCCTGGGGTTCTGGGGGCTGCTCCTCGGAGGCGGGCCCTGGGGACAGCCGTGTCATCTGGCGCATCACCTGGCGCCCGCGCTGCCCTGGTACCAGCAGCTTCGCCTGCACTTCTTCCTGCGCCGCCTGTTGACCCCGGAGCAGCGGCGTCACTTCTTCCTGAGGCCTGTCGTCGGCCTCCCCGCGCTGCTCTGGCGCCTGGCCACCGCGACACCTCCCGCGCCGGCCCGGGACTGAAAGGTTCACTCCATGACACTTCCTTCTCAACGCGCTGACGCGCCCGCGAGGGGTGCGGCCTTCGACGCCATCTTCATCGGCTCGGGAATCGGCTCACTGGGCGCGGCGGCGGTGCTCGCGCGGCATGGCCTGAAGGTGCTCGTGCTGGAGCGCCACTCCGTCGCCGGAGGAATGACCCACACCTTCCAACGCAAGGGCTACGAGTGGGATGTCGGCGTGCACTGCCTGGGCAAGCTGCATGACCCCGACGCCCCGCTGCGACGCGTGTTCGACTTCGTCACCGACGGAGCGCTCGGCTGGGCGCGGATGGACCGCGTCTATGACCGGCTCGTCTTCGACGACCAGAGCTACGACTTCGTCACCGGCGGGGAGGCGTTCGAGGCCGAGCTGGGACGCGCCTTCCCCGCCGAACGCAAGGCCATCGCCACGTACCTGAAGCTGCTGCGCGGCGTGGAGCGAGCATCCCAGCGCTACTTCATCCAGCACGTCCTCCCCCGCTGGCTGACGCCGCTCACCTATCCCGCGCTCGGCTGGCCCTTCCGCCGCCACTCGAACCGGACGACGCGGGACGTGTTGCGCTCGCTCACGTCGGACTCGCGCCTGCTGGGTGTCCTCACCGGCCAGTGGGGCAACTACGCCCTTCCTCCCGGAGACAGCAGCTTCGCCATGCACGCCCTCATGGCCGAGTACTACCTGGAGGGCGGCTGCTATCCCGTGGGTGGCGCCGGAAGCATCCTGGGCCACATCGCCCCGGTCATCACCCGCGCCGGGGGACAGGTTCGCGTCCGTGCCGAGGTGAAGGAGATCCTCGTGCGAGACGGTCGTGCCCTGGGCGTGCGCCTCGCCAGCGGCGAAGAGCTCCTGGCCCGGCACGTCGTCAGCGGCGCGGGCGCGGCGCAGACGCTGGGGGTGTTGCTCCCGGAAGCCTGGCGACCTCCCGAGGCCGTGCGAGCCCTCCAACGGATTCCCCAGTCCATCGGACACCTCGGTCTGTACCTGGGCCTCCGAGGCACACCCGAGGAGGTGGGCCTGCCCGCCACCAACGTGTGGGTCCACGCCGGCTATGACCACGACGCGAACCTGCGCGCGTTCAGGGCTGACGCCTCGGCGCCGCTTCCCGTCGTCTACCTGAGTTCCTCCTCCGCGAGGGACCCCTCGTGGGCTCAGCGCCACCCGGGGCGCTCCACGCTCACCGCCGTGTGTCCCGCGCCCTACGCCTGGTTCGAGAAATGGGAGGGCACGCGCTGGCATCGGCGAGGGCCCGAGTACGAGGCCCTCAAGGCCCAGCTCTCCGAGCGACTGCTCTCCGTCGTCCTCGCCCAGTTTCCTCGGCTGCGCGGGAGGGTGGAGCACCAGGAGTTGTCCACGCCGCTCAGCACCGCGCACTTCTCCAATCGCTTGCAGGGCTCCATCTACGGGCTGGAGCACAGCCCGGAGCGCTTCCGGCAACCCTGGCTCCGCTCGCGCCTTCCCATCCGCGACCTGCTTCTGGTGGGACAGGACGCCGTCTCCGTGGGCGTGGGCGCATCGCTCATGTCCGGCGTCCTCGCCGCTTCCGTCATCCTGCGACGCAACGTCCTGGGCGATATCGTCCGCCAGTCTTCTTCGCTCCGCGCGGCCTGACGGTCGCGACGCCTCCTTCCTCCACTTCTTCTGACGGCACCCGTGAACCGGGTGACCGCCGCGCCGGCGCATGTCCGGACGCCCCTGCCTCGCCCGAAAGGACTCACCATGAAGCCCTCGCTCCGATTGCTCCAGACCCTCCTGCGCGGACAGACACGAGGACGGCTGGGCCCCCTGGAGGAAAGCGTCACGCAGTGGCGCGTCCTGCCCACGGACCTGGACCTCTTCGGCCACATGAACAACAGCCGCTATCTGGCGATGATGGACCTGGGCCGCGTGGACCTGCTCGTGCGCGCGGGCCTCCTGTCGGACCTGCTTCAACACCGCTGGGTCGTCCCCGTCGGAGAGACGTCGCTCCAGTTCCGGGGCTCGCTGCGCCTGTTCGAGAAGTACGAGCTGGGCACGCGACTGGTGGCGTGGGACGAGCAATGGCTCTACTTCCAGCAGGAGTTCCGACGCCCCTCGGAGCCCGACCGCCCGGTGGCCACCGCCCAGGTGCGAGCCGTCGTCCGCGACGCGAAGGGCACCGTCCCTCCCTCTCGAATCATCCAGGGTGTGCTGGGACATGAAGCCCGCAGCCCGGAGCCCACCGAGGAGCTGCGCCGCCGCTTCGGTTTGAACCCGCCTCGCGCAAGTGCCGCCGTCATGCCCGGCGCCTCGCGCGAGCCCCTGGCCATCGTCGGCATCGGCTGCCGGCTTCCCGGAGGCATCGAGGACACGGACAGCTTCTGGAAGGTGTTGATGGAGGGGCGCGAGTGCATCGTCGACATCCCCGAGGAGCGATGGGACCCGAAGAAGTTCCACGATGCCTCGGGCCGGGCCCCCGGGCGCAGCCATGTCCAGCGCGCGGGACTGCTCCAGCAGGACCTTCGCGAGTTCGAGCCCGGCTTCTTCGGCATCACCCCGCGCGAAGCCAACGCCCTGGACCCACAGCAGCGCTTGATGCTGGAGGTCTCCTGGGAGGCGCTCGAGGACGCGGGTGTGCCCCCGAGCGGGCTGGCGGGCAGCCGCACCGGCGTCTTCGTCGGCGGCTTCATGATGGACAACCTCATCCTGCACGCGAGCCCGGACAACCGGGAGCGGCTCGACAGCCACTCGGCGACGGCGAGCACGCTTACGATGCTCTCCAATCGGCTGTCGTACTTCTATGACTTGCGAGGCCCCAGCGTCTCCATGGACACGGCCTGCTCGTCCTCGCTCGTCGCGCTGCACCTGGCCTGTCAAAGCCTGTGGGCGAAGGAGAGCGACGCGGCGCTCGTGGGCGGCGTCAACGTGCTCCTCCTTCCGGAGACGCAGGTCACCATGTCCAAGGGGAAGTTCCTGTCCCCGCGTGGACGCTGCCACGCCTTCAGTGACCAGGCGGACGGCTACGTGCGTGCCGAGGGCGCCGCGGTGCTGGTCATCAAACCCCTGTCCGCCGCGCTGCGCGATGGCAATCCCATCCATTCACTCATCCTCGGCACGGCCGTGAATCAGGACGGACGGACTCCGGGCATCACCGTGCCCAACGCGGAGGCCCAGGTGGCGGTGATGCGCGAGGCGTACGCGAAGGCCGGCGTCGACCCGCTGCGCGTCTCGTATGTCGAAGCACATGGCACGGGCACCCCCGTGGGAGACCCCATTGAGGCGAACGCCATCGGCACGGTGACAGGCGTGGGCCGCACGGATGGAGAGCGCTGCCGGATGGGCTCGGTCAAGACGAACCTGGGCCACCTGGAAGCGGCGGCGGGAGTGGCGGGCGTCATCAAGGCGGCCCTCGTCCTCAAGCACGGCACCGTCCCACCCCACCTGCATCTGGAGAAAGTGAACCCTCGGATTCCGCTCGATGCACTCGGGCTGCACATCCCCACGCGTCCGGAGTCCTTGCCTCGCGGGACGGAGCCACGTGTCGCGGGCGTGAACTCCTTTGGCTACGGAGGCACCAACGCCCACGTCGTCCTGGCCGAGCCGCCCCCGCGCGTGGCCACCCTGACACCCCGGCGCGCCGAGGGACGCCCTCACCTGCTTCCACTGGGCGCGAAGTCGCCCGAAGCCCTGGCCGAGCTCGCGGGCCGCTACGCCGGCTGGCTGGAGGCGGGACGCGGCACACCGGAACAACTCTGCCGCGACGCAGCCGTGCACCGCTCGCACCCGCGCCATCGCCTGGCCGTCCGAGGCACGAACCGGGAAGCCCTGGTGGCCACACTTCGTGCCTTCGCGAACGGCCAGCGCGATGTGCCCGGATTGGACTTCGTCGCGGAGCCGCCCGAGGGACGCAAGCTCCTCTTCGTGTACACGGGGATGGGCCCGCAGTGGTGGGCGATGGGGCGACAGCTCCTGACCACCGAGCGCGTCTTCCGTGACGCCGTGGAGGAATGTGACGCCCTCTTTCGCGAGCTCTCCGGCAGGTCCATCGCGGAGGAGCTGACGCGGGACGCGGCGTCTTCGCGCATCACCCGCACGGAGGTGGCCCAGCCCGCCAACGCCGTGCTGCAGGTGGCGCTCACGCGACTGTGGGCCTCATGGGGAATCATTCCCGACGCCGTGGTGGGACACAGCATCGGAGAGGTCGGCGCGGCCTGGGCATCCGGGGCGTTGGACTTGAGGGATGCGCTGCTCACCGCGTTTCACCGCAGCAGGCTCCAGCAGCGGATGGCGGGACACGGGGCGATGCTGGCCGTTGGACTCGGTCCGGATGAAGCGCTCGACCAGGTCCAGCGCCATGGTCCTGGCATCGCCATCGCGGCCATCAACAGCGCGCGCTCCGTCACGCTCGCGGGGGAGCGAGCACCGCTGGAGCGCGTGGCCGCGGAGCTGGCTTCCACCCAGCGCTTCCACCGCTTCCTCCAGGTGGAGGTGCCGTATCACAGCCCCCTCATGGACCCGCTTCAGGGCGAGCTGCTCACCGCCCTGACTCCGCTGCGCCCCCGCGCGCCGCGCATTCCCATCTACTCGACGGTGTCGGGGCGACGCATGGTGGAGACCGAGCGCCATGACGCGACGTACTGGTGGAACAATGTCCGAGGCTCCGTGCGCTTCGCGGAGGCGCTCCAGCAGGCCGTGGTGGACGGGCATGGAACGTTCGTCGAGGTGGGACCGCACCCTGTCCTGGCCTCGTCCATCCGGGATGTGCTGAGCGCGTCGAAGGCCCGCGGAGAGGTCCTCGCGTCGCTCGTGCGAGAGACTCCCGAGCAGGAGACGATGACCACCGCGCTGGGGAGGCTCCATGTGCTGGGCGCGGGTGTCTCGTGGCAGGGCTACTTCGGAGCAGGAGCGTTCGCGGGAGCCCCGCGCACGCCCTGGCAGCGCAAGGTCTACTGGGAGGAGAGCCTCCGCTCCTCACGCCGGCGACGCGCCTTCGTGGGACATCCGATGCTGGTGGACTCCGAGCCCGGCCCGTCACCCACGTGGACGTCGGAGCTGAGCCTCGCGGCACTGCCCTATCTCGCGGACCACCAGGTGGCCGGGAGCCTGCTCTTTCCGGGCGCGGGGCATGTCGAGCTGGCGCTGGCGGCGCGGCACGCGCTCACGGGAGATGCGCGCTGCTGCATCGAGGAACTGGAGCTCGCGTCGGCGGTGCTGCTCCGGGAAGCCGCGAACCCGCGCGTGCGCCTGAGCTTCTCCTCGGAGACCTCCCGCTTCCTCGTCCAGCGACAGGACGAGGAACAGCAGCCCGTGGTCTGCGCGCGAGGCAAGCTGGTCTCCTCGGGGCGGGGAAGCCGCACCGTGGACGTGGTGACGCTCCAGGCCAGGCTGTCGGACCTGACGACACCCGAGGCGCTGTACGCGTCCCTGGAGCGCCGAGGGCTGCGCTACGGCCCCGCCTTCCGCGCCGTGGTGGCTTTGCACCGCGCACCGGGGGAGGTGCTCGCGCGACTTGCCCTCCCCGACTCCGTGGACGAGCGCGGCTACCACCTGCACCCCGTGTTGCTCGATGCGGCGTTCCACAGCCTCATCGCGGGAGCGACGGAGGATGCGCACCACGACATCGTTCCCACGGGCATCGAGCGCATCCAGTTGCTCGCACTCCCGGGTCGGCAGCTGATTGCCCACGGGCGACTCCTGTCCGTGAGCGGAGGAACCCTGCGCGGTGACATCACGCTGATGCACGAGGACGGCACCGTCGTGGCCGAAGTCACCGGCTTCACCTGCCGCCTGTTGCCCCGGGCCGCTGCGGACGAAGAGACGCTCCTGGAGCGCTCGGTGTACCTGCGGCGGTGGGAGCGAATCGAGCCCTCGGAGCCGGAGGTGCGTGAGGAGGTGACGTGGGTGGTGCTCGGCGGCTCCGTGCCCGAGTCTGGCGCGCGTGGCTGGCACCATGCCTCTGACACCTCGGCACTGGAGGCCGTTCTCGGTGCGCGGATGGAGCAAGAGCGGGTGCGGCTCGTGGACTTGCGCTGGCTGGACTCAGCGCCCGAGAGCGAGGCTCCAGTGACGCGCGGAACGGATGCTGCGGATGCCCTCCTGCGCGTGCTCCAATCGCTGCGCCCAGGGCGGGTCGAGCGCTACTACCTGGTCACGACGCGCTCCGAGTCCGTGCTCGACGAAGCGGAGGCAGCCTCACGGGTTTCCGAAATCCACTCCGTCGCGCCGACACAGCCAGACGTCCCTTCGCTGGAGCACGCGCCACTGCTCGGTCTTGCCCGTACCGCCATGACGGAGCGGCCGGAGTTCGGCTCGGCGGCAGGCATGGCGCTCGGCGCAACACCTCGCCCCTTTGCGCCGACACCGTCGGACCTCCCCTCGCTGGAACACGCACCACTGCTCGGGCTGGCCCGTACCGCCATGACGGAGCGGCCGGACCTTCGCCTCACCTGGGTGGACCTGGACGCGACTCCGTCGAGCGTGGAGGCCTTGCTGGTCCGCCTGAGCGGGCTGGGCACAGAGCAGGAGGTCGCAGAGCGCGGTGGGCTGTTCCACGCCTCGCGCCTCGTGCGCGGCTCTCTCATGACGTCCCCCGCCCTCTCGCGAACCCAGCCGCTGGAGCCGGTTCCCGAGGGCATGGGCCATGAGCTGGTGCTGGGAGAGGAAGGCCGACTCGACACGCTCGGCTTCGTCGCGAGAGAGCGCCGTGCTCCCAATGCCGGTGAAGTCGAAATCGAGGTGGAGACCACCGCCCTGGGCTTCAAGGACATCATGAAGGCCCTGGGCCTGCTCTCGGCGCGCGTGAAGCAGAACACCTATATCGGCGACGCCATCGGCATGGAGGGCGCAGGACGCATCAGCGCCGTGGGTGCGGGAGTGACGGACTTCGCCGTCGGAGACCGCGTCTACGGCGTCGCCCCGCGCTTCGTCGCGTCACACGTGGTGCTGCCCGCCGGCCACGTGGTGAAGCTCCCCGAGCACCTGTCGTTCGAACAGGGCGCCAACCTCATCGTCTTCCTGACCGTGTATCACTCACTGGTGCGCGTGGCCCGGCTGCGCCGGGGCGAGCGAATCCTCATCCATGGCGCCACCGGTGGCGTGGGTCTGGCGGCCATCGAGGTGGCCCGGTGGTGTGGCGCGGAAATCATCGCGACGGCCGGCAGCGAAGAGAAGCGTCAGTACCTGCGCGAGCATGGCCTCACGCACATCAGCAACTCCCGGGACGTGAGCTTCGCGGAGGACGTGCGCGCCTGGACGGGCGGGCGCGGAGTCGACGTGGTGCTGAACTTCATGCCCGGCGAAGTCATGACGCGAAGCCTCGACTGTCTGGCGCCGTTCGGCCGGTTCATCGAGCTGGGCAAGGCCAGCTTCGAGCAGGATGAGCTGCTCCGTCTGCGCCCGTTCAACGAGAACCTGATGTACGCGGCCGTGGACTTCGACCGACTCCTGGAGAGCCGACCCGAAGAAGTGCGCGAGCTTTACCAGGAGGTGATGCAACGCTTCGAGGAGGGGAGCTTCCGTCCCCTGCCATCGCGCTCCTTTCCGGCAAGTCAGGTGGAAGAAGCCTTTCGGGCCATGGCGCGCGGCAAGCACATCGGCAAGGTGTGCATCTCCCTGAAGGACCCGGCGCTGCGTGTGCGTCAGCCCGCGCGGCGCGAGCGACTCGCACCGGACGCCACCTACCTCGTCACCGGCGGCCTCGGAGGGTTTGGCCTGGAGGTGGCGCGCTGGCTCGTGGAGCAAGGAGCGCGGCACCTGGTGCTGGTGAGCCGCAGGGGGGCCCAGTCCGAAGAAGCACGCGAGGCCCTTGCCGCATGGAGTGCTCAGGGAGTGGTGGTCCATGCGCTCGCGGCGGACGTGGCCCGGTATGCGGACCTGGAGCAGATCTTCGCGCGGCTCCACGCCGAGCTGCCGCCACTACGAGGTGTCTTCCATTGCGCGGTCGCACTGGACGACAAGCCCCTGGAGCGATTGGACCGGGCCTCGCTGGAACGGGTGATGGCCGCCAAGGCACAGGGAGCCTGGAACCTGCACCTCATGACCCGAGCGTTGCCACTCGACCACCTGATTCTCTTCTCCTCCATCTCTTCGCTCATCGGCAACGCGGGACAAGGGAGCTACGTCGCGGCCAACAGCTTCCTGGACCAACTCGCGGTGTACCGCCGCAAGCAAGGACTGGCGGCGACGGCGATTCAGTGGGGTGCGTTGGGTGAAGCCGGGCTGGTCGCGCGCAATGCCCACGTGGCCCAGCACCTGGAACACCTGGGCTTGCGAGGCCTGTCCACCCACGCCGCGCTCCAGGCGCTCGGACGCGTCCTGGACGCCCCTCCCGTGCAACTGGCCATCGCGGACGTGGACTGGAATCGCCTGGGCGCGGCGCTCGTTCCCTGGAGCGGCTCACGCCGGCTCGTTGGACTGCTGGAGACGCCGGAGTCGTCTGCCGACGCGGAGCGGAGTGGCGGGCTCATCGAGCGCGCCCTCGGGGGGCTCGATGACGAGGCCCGCCGCGAGTTCATCACCCGGACGCTGTCGAAGATCGTCGCGAGGGTCATGCGCACGCAGGACGGGGCGCTGAACACGGCCCAGCCACTGCGTGAACTGGGAATGGACTCCATCATGGCCCTGGAAATCGTCACGGCCATCGAAGGCGAGCTGGGCGTGAAGGTCTCCACGATGGAAGTGGTGAGCGGCCCCTCCCTGCGCGAGCTGTCCACCCTGATGCTGGGACAGGTCCAGCGCGCGCAGTCAGCCGCGTGAGCTTCACGGACTCAGGGCACCGGAGCGCGCTGCTGCGCGAGGAGCCAATCCCAGAACGCGTAGTTGTTGTACTGCTGCGTCCAGCAGTCGTGGGCTGAGCCCGGCAGCACGGTGAGGCGACCGATGGCCGTTCCGGTCGCCACCACCCCGGCCTGTGACGTCCACGTGGGACTGGATGCGCCGGGGAACAGGTACGTCTGCGTCGTGGTCGACTGTGCCACCGCCACCAGTTGGAACTGTCCGTAGTTCTTCGTCACGCCCTGCATCCAGGAGCGCTCGGCGGACAGCGACGAGCCGTCCGCATACGAATGCACCGCCCACACGGGCACGTTCAACAACTTGGTGATGGTGGGGCCCGGAGCTCCGATGTTGGTGGCCATGGGCGCGAGCGCCGCCAGCCGGTGGCCGTACTCATACGCATACTTCCAGCTTCCGTAGCCACCGTAGCTGAGGCCCGTGAGGTAGATGCGCGTCGGGTCCACGCGGTAGTTGGCCACCAGGAAGTCGACGAAGGCGTTCAGGTCCGCTGGCACCCAGTTCGTCGGAGCGCGAGGCGAGAAGACCATCACCTGCTTCTGACCGAAGTACGCCTTGCCCTCGCTCGTGGTCCGAATCTTCTTCAGCGCCCCATGCCGGGAGACGACCTCCAGCAGGTTTGCCTCCGTGGTGGAGGTGCCGAACTCCGTCAGGCCATTCAAGTGGATGATGACCGGATACGAAGTGTTGGGGGAGGTCAGGTAGCCGGGCGGCAGGTACTCCGCATAGCCATAAATCGCCCCTGTGCTCGCGGGCAGTCGCGCCACGACCTGGTCCTCGGTCGTGATGACGAGCCTCGTGGACTGCGCACCCCACTGTTCAGTCCCTTCATCCTCGACGCCGCCTCCGCAGGCGACGGTCCACATCGCGATGGACAGCGCAATCACTCCAAGCCGCATGGTGTTCTCCCTCGATGAGCGCCTGAATCCTCCTTGAGTCTGCACAACCCGAACCCATGGCGAAAGTCGACCGCTCGAAACCGGGGAGACCACTACAACTCAGGTGCAAATGTCTCCAGGAGCCAGCAGTTTCGGATCACACCCACACACAACCCTCCAGCAATCCCTCCACGTACCGTCGCACGAGGAACAGTCCCTGGAGGCTCCTTGTCTTGGATTCACGCTGGCCGGGCGCATCATTCCCGCCGCCTCACACCCCAGGAGTGACTGATGATGCGAAAGCTGGTTGCAGGAGGAGCGATGATGATTGCCCTCACCACGGGCCTGCTTGCCACCACTCTCGTTCAGTCCCCGCTTGGCGGGGCGACTGCGTTTACCGATGCCCCCTCCGTGCTGACTTCACGAGAGGAGGCGAGAACGCTTGGCAGATGTTCGGTCGACCTCTCCCCCTGCTTCAACACGGCGGAATGTCGGGTGCGTGGCATGGGCAACTGCCTCTATGAGGACTGACGCCCGGACCTGACTCGCACAGGAGTGCGAGTCCCTCGTTCCTCGAACGTCCTGGGCTCGCGCCCCTCCGGAGCGGTCACGACTACAGCCACTGCATTGCAAGAATATCAAAATTGCCGTCCACGCCGCTCCAGTTCCGTGCAAGAGACCCGCTGAGTGATTCGAGTGCTTGCAGCGCTTGACCGGACAGTGTCTGTCACGCCAGTTCGCAATCAGGGACGCAGTACCTGACATCGATGAGGGTGCGCGTCTGCGTCAGATTCGACTGGCAACCCGCGTACAGCGTGGCGGGCTGCCCGTTCTTCCGAGTGGTGCCGCACTTCGAGACGCAGGCCTGGACGTTCTCCAGCCAGTACACGAGGTCATTGTTCGGACAGTTGGGTGGAATGCCAATGCCCTGCTCCACACTCACAGGCGCCGTGCTGTCCGGTGCATCGGCGGCGGCCTCCACACCGCCACAGGCCGCGAGGGACAGGGAAGAAAACGTGGTCACCGCGATGGCAAGGCGAGACATGCGCATGTGCGACTCCTTCGGATGAGAGGAGTTGCCATGATGGACGCCACCCTCACTTCGGCCCAGGCACCCCCGCCCAGGACTGTCGCGCCGAGCACGCCACCGCCCAAGTGATGCGTTCGGGTTGGAAAGCTGCGCGATAACGCGCTTCCCACCCACCACCGGGACTTGTAGGGTGCCATCTGCCATGCGGCGGCTTGGATACCCAGCGGGTAGACGGTCCGTGGTGACACGGTCCGCTGCCTCTCCGGGGTACCCCCGGGGAATGATTTCGAGGAGCACAGCCCCACGCGAGGCCGGGACTGCGGCGAGCCGCAGTGCGGGCCACGCCAGACGGGACAGGTGGGTCCCAACCGCCGCGTGGCGCACGAGTGAGGCATGAGCAAACGGATCGCCGTGGCGAATGCGCTCGCATCCGCCTTCCTCTCCGGGCCCTGGACGACCGCGGGACTCGTCGAACGCGGAGCCGAAGTCATCGGTGGCCGGACGCCGTGGCTCCTCTCGGTCGTACGGAGCACACGACGGTTCTTCCCTCGGCCACCGCACGCCCGCTTCGAACTGCTCGCGGACATTCTCGCCACGCGTCCCGCCCTTCAGCGAGCCTGCGGCAATCCCCACGCCCCCGTGAAGATTCTCCACTGGGTCGCCACCGAGCCGGAAATGGGCCGCCAACCGTGGCCCGTTCCGTCACTCCCAACCCAGGCGGAGCTCACAGACTGGCTCGGGATGACCGACGCGCAATTGGGGTGGCTGGCGGATGCTCGCGGACTCGAACGCATGACCCCGCCAGGGCAGTGGCGGCGCTACCGCTACACCTGGATTCCGAAGCGCAGCGGCGGTGAGCGCCTCCTGGAACAACCCGGGCTGGACCTCTCGCGGCTCCAACGCAAGGTGCTGCACGGCATCCTGGATGTCATTCCGCCCCATGAGGCCGCATACGGGTTCGTCGCGGGCCGAGGCGTCCGCGGCTTCGCAGAGCCCCACGTGGGGCAGGCCGTCGTGGTGCGCGTGGACCTGGAGGACTTCTTCCTCTCCGTGAAGCCAGCGCGCGTCTGGGGGGTGTTCCGCGCCGCGGGTTATCCCGACGACGTGGCCACGACCCTCGCGGGGCTTTGCACGACCCGAACGCCCAGCGGAGTGCTGGAGCAGGCCCGTCGGTCGACGGATGGAGAAGCGCTCACCGCTCGCTGGCGACTGGCACGAAGGCTCGAGTCCCGGCACCTCGCCCAGGGCGCACCTACGTCACCTGCCCTCGCCAATCTCGCCGCATACCGACTGGATGTTCGTCTGTCGGCGCTCGCCTCGGCGCTGGGGGCCCGCTACACGCGCTACGCGGACGACCTTGCGTTCTCGGGAGGCGAGGCCCTGGCGCGGAGCACCGGCCGACTGCTGCGATGCGTGGCGCGAATCGTCCGGGAGGAGGGCTTCACGGTGCGAACCGAGAAGACTCGCGTGATGCGCCGGGGTCGCCAGCAACGACTGGCGGGTGTGGTGGTCAATGAGCACCCTTCCGTGCCTCGGGCGGACTACGACCGACTGAAGGCCATCCTTCACCTGTGCCGCACTCGAGGGCCCGCGAGCCAGAACACCGGGAGCCATCCCGAGTTCCGCGCGCACCTGCTCGGCCGGGTGGCCTGGGTCTCTCAGCTCAACCCCACTCGGGGAGCCAGGCTTCGCGCGATCTTCGAGCAGATTGCGTGGGAGTGAGGCCCCCGGTTCTTGAATCACCCCAGGGATGCAACTCCACACCACGTGGCGGGATGAAGCGCGGGCCTGCTTCGGCGGTCCGTGGCTGTTCCTGGCGTCTCCGCATGCTTTGGGCCGAGAATCGCGGGCGTCGGCGCTCTTGAGGCGTCGCCGTGCACCCGGCGGTCCGCCATGGCCAACGCAGCCTCCCAGCTCACCGTCCTCCAGCCACGTGCCCCCCTGGCACGACTGCGCGACGCCGCGAACCTGCTGGCCTCGCTCGCGCCCGGCACGCTCTTCGCGGTGGCGCTGGCGCTCGTGTCGAGCCAGCCGCGCTTCTCCTGGCTCACCGAGCCCCTGCGCTACCCCTGGGAGCTCTGGGTGGTGGCCCTCGCCGGCACGACAGCGACGGTGGCTGGGGTCGCGGACTGGCGCTACCACCGCGTGGCCCAGCTGCGGGTCGGCCCCAACGAGCACCGCGCGGAGTTCCTCGCCCTGGCGGGTGGCGGCTTCCCGCTCTTCCTGCTGATGTGCGCCGCCTCGGTGGCACACCGCCCGCTCGCGTTCCTGCTGCCCGTGCTCATCGTCCTCATCGGGACGGTGGTCCTCATCTGCTACGACGAGTTCGTCTTCCACCGTCGGCGGTGCGATGCCTGGGAGGCCCTGCTGCATCGGACCCTGCTCGGCGGCCATGCGACCGCGTTCCTCGCCTGGGCGCACTTCTGCTTCGTCCGCGAGGGCCTTCATGGCTGACCGCCCGCGCTCCCCATGGCGACGCGGCACCGAGCTGCTGACACGCGCCGCCCACCTCTACGACGCGCCGGGCTCGACGCTCGCCCACGAGGCCCGAGGAGCGTGGCGTGGGGGCTTCGCCAGCAGCGCGACGTGGATGGCACAGGCACTCGCCCAGGTTCGAGGACGGCCCGTCCTCGCCGACTTGCCACACGCGGGCCGGTGGGGCGCGCTCAAGTACGGCGGGGCACTCCTCGCGGCCCTCTGTTGCTGGGGGCTCGCCGTCGTCCTCGGACTGCCGCACGCGCTCTGCTTCGTGCTCGCGGTGCTCGCGTTCTACGCCGCCGAGGTCCAGGGACTCTTCCTCTTCCCCCTGCTGATGGATGGCGCCGAGCACCCCTGGCGCAGCGGACGCGCATTGCTCCGCCGAGCAGGCGGTACTCCGGGCGCCGTGGGTACGGTGCTCATGCTGGCGGGAGTGATGCTCCTCGGGGGGCTGGTCGGTCGCGGCTGGGTCCGTTGCTGGTGCCTGGGCTGTCTCGCGGTGGTGCACTGGTACGAGGACCTGCGCGCGTGAAGCTCACGGAGCTCTGGACTCGCGGCCTCGCCATCGCAGTGGACGCCGTGCGCGTCAACACCGTGGCGCTGGAGGTCCGACCGGAGGTCTCCCTCTGGCACAAGCAGCGCCGACCCGGCATGGGCGCGGTGATAGCCGCGGGCAATGTCTTCCTGCGCCTGTCTCGCAGCCACATCCGGATGTTTCCCTCGGCGAAACGCTGGCGGAACTGGGAGCTGGATTCCTTCGCGCTCCTCCACCCGGACCGCGCCGCCGAGGCACGCGGGGGCCGCGCCGTCGCACTGGAAGCCCTTCCTGGTGAGCGCCTCGACCGACTGCTCGCGCAAGGCCGACTCACCCAAACCATGGTCGAGGCTGCCGCGCGCGAGCTGCATCGAGCACATGGTCTGACGCCACCCCACGCCTCGCGCCCGTGGTCCCACGGCGATGCCCACCTGAAGAACCTCCTCTATGACGAGGCCGGACAGCGCGCGTGGCTCATCGACTTCGAGACCGAACACGACCCGCACCTCGCCACCGCCGAGCGCCACGCGGATGACCTGTTCGTCTTCCTGCTCGACCTGGGCGGACGCGCGACTCGGGAGCAGGCCCTCCCGTTGGCGGTGGCCTTCCTGCGTGCCTATCCCGAGCCTCACGTCCACAAGGCCCTGCGAGTCCGCCTGCGGCCACCTCGCGGACTGGAGCGAGCCCTCTGGAAGAGCCGCTCACACCACCTCCCGGAAGCACGGCTCCTGGAATGGCTGGAGCACCTTCGCCAAGAGGTGACGCGGATGGAGTCGGCCTCGGGCGCGGAGGACGCACCGGAATCCCGCCCCCTCGCGACCTGACCTCGGTAATCCGCTCTACTCGCGCGGCGAGACCCGCGGGGCCACGTCCTGCCGCCGCCACAGGGGCTTCACCGGCACCCGCTCCAGGATGCCGGAGCCGAAGACCCGGTCCAGCTCCAGATAGTCCATGTGCACGTAGCCGATGTGACACCCGCACGTCGTCTTCGCGCACGGCCGAGGCCTCAGCGCCTGGTCGAAGTCCGGAGCGTAGATGTTCCCAATCGGCTCATCGATGAAGTGACACCGGCGCGCCGTGCCCTCCCCGTCCACGGAGATGACCGACTCCCCTCCCCGGCACGCGCGGCCCAGGCTGGGATGCCGCACGTTGTTCACGGGAAACAACGGGTCCACGGCCGTGAAGCGCGCCACGTCCTCGGGCGAGTACGGCTCCTCCTGCCCATCCTTCACCGCGTTGATCCACAGGTACGTGTCGTCGGACAGCTCACGGCGCAGCGCCTCCGCCTCCTCGGCGAAGCGCAGGAACCCCACCATGCCCGCGCTGTGCCGGACACCCAGCGCCGTCAGCGTCTCACACTGCGCCACGAAGCGACGGCGCTTCATCCACTCCGGATGGTACGTCGCCCAGATGCCGAGCTTCTCCGCGCGGCAGTCCTTCACCCAGTCCAGCTTGCACGACAGGTTCGTCTGCGCCGCCACGCGCTCCACATGCGGCAGATGCGTCAGCCGCGCCAGCGCCTGCTGATACCAGGGCCAGATGAGCGCCTCGCCCCACGGCGTGAAGAACACGGACACCGTGTCCCCCGTGCGCGCCTCCACCCACGCCAGGAACCGCTCCAGGTCCGCGCGGTCCTTCGCGAGTTCCTCGTCGGTGTGCTTCCACTTGCCGAAAGGACAGTACTCGCAGCCGTAGTTACAGCTCGACAGCGGCCCTCGGTAGAGCACGGTGAGCTTCATCGCCAGGAGTACTCCTGTGACAGCTCACGAACCCCCGTCGAGTGCAGCCAGGGGCCAATCAAATCCGAGAGCTCCACCCCCGAGGGCGTGAGCCGCAGCGCCTGTCCGTCGCGCCGAGCCAGCCCGTGCGCCTCCAGCTCCAGCAGCTCCGGGAAGTCCTCCAGCACGTCGGTGCAGAACTGCTCGTGGTACGTCGCGAAGTCCACGCCCTCCGCCAGCAGCGACAACAGCATGTACCGCCGCCGCCGCTCCTCTCCGTCCAGGCGGAAGCCGTACCCCACTTCGCCAAAGGACTCCGCCGTGCGCGCACTGTACGACGCGATGATGGAGCGCACCTCGCGCGAGCCGACTGCGTACTCCGACGAGTAATGCACCTGTCCCGTGTACGAGCGAGCCCCGCACCCCAGCCCCACCATGCCGTCCTCCTGGCAGC
>NZ_JABUMQ010000133.1:0-27584 GCF_013336645.1 Myxococcus sp. CA039A
CCCGCCCACCGCGCGCGCCGCCGCCTTGCGGCTGAACTCCTCCTCCAGCGCGCCCAGCGTGTCCGTCAGGTCCGGCTGCTCGCCGTGTACGGAGGGCAGGGTGGAGACGTGCCAGAACTCGCCGGTGCCGTTCTCCGGCACCAGATAGGCGTAGTGCAGCACGCCCGGCAGGCCCTCCTGGCCCACGCCCACGGCGGCCACGCAGTCCAGGCGCAGGAGCGCGAGGTCCGTCAGGTCGTCCTTGGTGAGCGGTTCGCTCTTGAGGTGCGTATGCACCAGCCGCAGGCCACGCAGGCGCACCTGGCCCGCGCGGGCACGGCCAATGTCGGGCAACTCGAGCTTGTGGGCGTTGCCCACCACCACGTGCTCGATTTCACCCTTGCGGTTGATGAGCACGCCCACCTGGCGGTTCGTCTCGTGGGACAGCTCGGTGAGGTGGCGGGCGAGCTCGGGCGACACGATTTCGTGTGGAGACACGCGCCGGCGGAAGGTGTTGCGCAGCCGGTGTTGCTCGTTCGCCTTGAGGCCCAGGGTGTTGCCGAAGATTTCCTTCAAACGCTTGCTCCTCTGACGAGGACCGGCCGTCCTCGTCCTTCCCGGCACTGTATACGGCGCCGCGTCCGGATGGCTGACACCGCCGTTGCCGGCCGGATTGCCGGAACCGTAGTGAACACACGGCCCTTGCGCGCTGTTTCCATTTCCGTCCTAGGCTGCCGTGCGTGAGTCACTCGGGACGTAACGCCCTGCGCGCCGCGAAGCGCGTGGTCGTGAAGATCGGCACCAACGCCCTCACCCATGCCACCGGCCGCTTCAACCGCGAGCACTTCGTGGCGCTGGGCAGGGATTTGCTGTGGGCGGCCCAGGGCCGCGAACTGGTGGTGGTGTCCAGCGGCGCCATCGCCCTGGGCGTGGAGCGACTGGGCCTGTCCGCTCGGCCAAGGGACATCCCAGGCAAGCAGGCGTGCGCCGCGGTGGGACAGAGCCGGCTCATGCAGGCCTACGAGGACGTCTTCGGGGGGCAGGGGCAGGTGGTGGCGCAGGTGCTCCTCACCCACGAGGACATGCGCGACAGGCGGCGCTACCTCAACGTGAAGCACACGCTGGAGCGCCTGCTGTCCGCCAGTGTGGTGCCCGTCATCAACGAGAACGACACCGTCTCCGTGGATGAGCTGAAGTTCGGCGACAACGACACGCTCGCGGGACTGGTCGCGGGCGTGGTGGAGGCCGATGCCCTCGTCCTCCTCTCCGACGTGGATGGCCTGCACACCGCCGACCCGCGACGGGACGCGGGGGCCCGCCTGCTGGAGACGGTGGAGGCGGTGACTCCCGAGGTCCTGGCACTCGCCGGAGGCACCTCCAGTGGCGTGGGCACGGGCGGCATGGCGACCAAGGTCCGCGCCGTCGCGAGCGCCGCGGAGCAGGGCATCCGGGGCGTCATCACCTCCGGCTCCGTGCCCGGCCGCCTGCGCGCCGTGCTGGAGGGCGAGCCCGTGGGCACCCTCTTCGAACCCACGGGAGCGCGCAGGGGTTCGCGTGCCGCGTGGATTGCCCATGCGCTGCGCCCGCTGGGCACACTCACCGTGGATGCCGGGGCACGCGAGGCCATCGTCCAGGGCAAGCGCAGCCTGCTGCCCAGCGGGGTGCGCGGCGTGGAGGGGGACTTCGACCGGGGCGACCCGGTGGATCTGGCGGACGAGTCGGGAGCGGTGTTCGCGCGGGGCCTCGCCTCGTACGACGCCCTGGAGCTGAGGCGCATCGCCGGACGGCGGACGTCCGACATCGAGTCGGTGCTGGGCTACCGCTACCTGGACGAAGCCGTGCACCGCGACGACCTGGCGGTGCTCTAGCGCTGCTGGACGGGAGGGACGCGGGTCAGATGGAGCAGGCGGAGGAGCCGTTGCCGCCATCCGTGCCCAGCTGCATCAGCGCGCGGAACTCCGGAGAGTCCACCTTCATCAGGAGCAGGGACACTTCCAGCTCCCCGGGCACGCGGCCGAGCTGCAGCTTGCGCTGCTGCCCGTGGAGGAGCGCGAGCTCGGAGTGGCCCTTGGCTTCTGGCAGGAGCAGGTCCAACTGGAGGAGGAACGATTCGCCGTCCGCGCGGGGCATCAGCACCAGTCGGTAGTCGGCGAGCGGAGCTCCGGGCCGGCGGCGCTCGGCGCGCAGCGTGCGACCCGTCTCTCCCAGGAGCTTGGGCTGGGCCACCAGTCGGCCTTCGCGCCAGACTTCCACGGCGAAGTAGAGAGGCTCGGCTCCAGCGGACGAAGGCATCACCCCACAGGCCAGCCCCAACAGCAGTGCCAGCCCGGCAACCACGTTACGGAAGGTGCGGTACATGGTGAGGTCCCTTCTGAAGCTGGCGCAGGAATATCCCAAGTCGCGCCCGTAGTGCGAGCCCTCCTTGGGAGGTCTTCGGGTTCCTACCCGAATGACAAATATCACACAGATGAATACCTGCTTGCCTGTTCAGTCAAGGCCAGCTAACTGCCTGCCCCCCTCGCCGACCGGGCCGCTGTTTCCCACTGTCACGTACCCCTTCCTTGACCCCCCGGGGTCCGCCCGGCATCGTCGCCGATCTTCCCGAATGGACCGCACCGAACGCATCCTCGACCTCGTAGCCCTCTTGCTCGACGCCCGCGAGCCCATCTCATGGGCGGAGCTGCGCGAGCACTTCCCCGCTGACTACGGAGGTTCGGACGACGCCGCCGAGCGCAAGTTCGAGCGCGACAAGGCGGAGCTGGTGGAACTGGGCTTTCCGCTCACCTACGTCCAGGGCGATGACGAGCGCCGCGATGGCTACATCGTGGACCGTGACGCCTACTACCTGCCGGAGGCGGACCTGACGAAGGAGGAGCTGGCCGTGCTCTACGCCGCCGGCTCCGCGGCGCTCGCGTCCGGCGTCTTCCCCGGCAGGGATGACCTGGCGCACGCGCTGCGCAAGATTGGCTTCTTCGCGGGCGAGTCGCTGCCCACGCCCAGGGTCCGCATGGAGCTGGGCGCCACCCAGGCGGGACAGGAGAAGGAGGTCTCCGCCCGCCTCGAGCAGCTCTGGGACGCCTGCGCCTCGCGCAAGTGGGTGGAGATGTCCTACGCCAGCCCCAAGCACCCGGGCACCACGCAGCGCAAGGTGGACCCCTACGGGCTCGCGTTGCGGCGGGGCGTCTGGACGCTCGTGGGCCACTGCCACCTGCGCGGCGGCCTGCGCACGTTCCATGTCCACCGCGTGCGCGAGCTGAAGGCGAACACCGCCCGTCCTCGCACGCCGGACTTCCAGGTGCCGGAGGACTTCTCGCTCGACAACCACGTGGCGTACTTCCCGTGGCAGCACCGCTTCCACGAGCCGCTGGAGGTCGTGCTGCGGCTGTCGGGTGCGCTGGCGTCGCGCGCCTCGGGCCTGTTCCCGGGCGCGGTGCTGGAGCCGGTGGCGGAGGGCGGTGTCACGCTCGCGCGGCTGAAGGTGAGCTTCCTGGATGGGCTCACGCGCTTCTGCCTCTCGCTGGGGGCGGACTGTGTCGTGGAGGGGCCGGAGAGTGCCCGGTCGCGGCTGCGGGAGATGGCCGCGCGCGTCGCCAACCGTCACGCGGACGCGCTGGAAGACAAGGTGAGCGCATGAGCAACGTCCACGAGCGGCTCCGCCGCCTGCTGTTCCTCGTCCCGTATGTGTCCAAGCACCCCGGCGTCACGGTGGAGGCGCTCGCGCGAGCCCTCAACATCAGCCGCGAGGACCTGCTGGAGGAGCTGGACCTGCTCACGTGCGTGGGCCGGCCACCCTTCAACCCGGACGACTACATCGACATCTACGTGGACAATGACCGCGTCTACGTGGACCTGGACCAGCGCCTGTTCGCGCCGCCCCGGCTGACCGCGGGAGAGGCCGCCGCGCTGGCCGCCTCGGCGGAGCTGTTGCGCCCGGCCTCCGGCGACGCGCTCCAGAGCGCCCTCCAGAAGCTGGAGCATGTGCTCCCACCCCAGGTGCGTGAGCGCTACCGGGAGATGTACCGGAAGATTGACGCCTCCACGGAGGCGCCCCAGGCGCTGGGGCCGCTCACCCGCGCCATTCTCGAAAGACGAGAAGTCACGTTCGGCTATGCCAGCCCGGGCCGGGCCGCCGAGCCGCGCCGGGTGCGTCCGTATGAGCTGCTCAGCCACCGGGGACAGTGGTATCTCCAGGGCTTCTGCCACACCCGGCAGGACGCTCGCCTGTTCCGGCTGGACCGGATGGAAGACCTCACCGTTACCGAAACGCCATTTCTCCCCCCGCCCGACGCCCGGGCGGACGTTCCCAACCCGGCCCGGAGCAGCTCCGAGGCGTCCGTGCGCGTGCGGTTCTCGCCCGTGGCGGCGCCCTATGTGAAGGAGCGCTTCGGCCAGGACGCTCGCCCGCTGGCCGATGGGGGCGTGGAAGTCCTCGTGGCCGGTGACAGCGAGCGCTGGCTCACGCAGTGGGTGCTGTCGTTTGGCGGCGAGGCGGAGGTGATGGAACCGGTCTCCGCGCGAGCGGCCGTTGCCCGAGCGGCGCGTGCCTCGATAGGATTGTAGGGCCCCCATGCCTTTCCAGCTGACGATCTCCGAGGGAAAAGACGCCGGCAAGGAGTTCGTCTTCGACCAGGACTCCGTGCTCATCGGTCGTACGTCCGAATGTGACGTCGTGCTGTACGACCCGGGCGTGTCCCGCAAACATTGCCGCCTGTTCCTCGACGGCGACGCCTACAGCGTCGAGGACCAGGGCAGCGCCAACGGCACCTTGCTCAACGGCACTGCGGTGCAGACGCAGGCCCTGGAGGACGGCGACAAGCTGACCCTGGGGCCGGTGACGTTCGTCTTCGCCCTGATGACGGATGAGCCCTCCACCGGCGAGGAGGAAGTGCCCGCCGGGGCGGAGGACGGCGCGAACAGCACCCGCATCGTCTCCGTGGACGCGCTGAAGCGTCAGCGCAACAAGGGCGTGGCCCTGGCTCCCGAGGGCGCGGACGAGGAGGCCCTGGAGGAGATGCGCCAGGGCGCCACGCGCAACAACCTGCGAGCGCTGCGGCCCGCGGGGCAGAGTGGCGCACGCGCGGCGCTGGCCGCGTCGTCGGAGCCCGCGGCCATCGAGAAGGCACCCTCGTCGGCCCCCGTGCCTCGCCGTCCTCCGGCGACCTCCTCCGCGCCCGTGCGCGCGCGGCCGTCCTCCAATGCCGGTGCGGGCAGCGGCCTGTCCGCCGCCGAGCGCGCCCGCATCCGCCGTGAGTCTCCGGGCCTGGTGGCGAGCGCGAAGCTGTTCTGGGCGGACGCGAGCAACATGGTGCGCGGCGGCCTGGTGGGCGGCGCTGTCACCGTGGTGCTGGGACTCTTCGGCCTGTTGTACTGGCTGGTGCTCAGCGGCGCGGACACGGGACCGGTGGGCGAGGAGCCCTCGGTGCTCACCCAGCAGCCCATCCGCGACTCGTTCGGCCTGGGGCCCGACGTGACGTGGGCCCGGGCGGACATGAAGATTTTCGAGTGGGAGTACACCGCCGCCACCAAGGCCGTGGTCATCCTCCACTACCAGTCGCAGGGCATCTCCAAGGACGAGGTGATGGTCAGCGTCAACGGCGTGGACGTGGGCAAGGTGCCCCCGGACACGCTGGCCAGCCAGGACCGCTCGCTGGAGCTGATGATTCCGTCCCAGCACCTGAAGAAGGGCGAGCCCAACCGCATCGTCTTCGACAACACCAAGAATCCGCCGGGCGAGGACCCCTGGCGTATCTGGAACGTGTGGGTCGAGCGCGCGCTGTTGCCGGACCTGCTGCCCGAGGAGCTGCTGCGTCAGGCCACCGAGTCCTACAAGCGCGGCCGGAAGAACAACGACACGCCGGACATTGGCGCCCGCAACCGCTACGAGGCGTGGAAGTCCTTCCGCGAGGCGTGGCTGATGCTGGAGGCCCACCCGGAGCCCAAGCCGGACCTCTACTACGAGGCCCAGGAGCGCATGAAGGTGGCGCAGCAGGAGCTGGACCGGACCTGCGCCAAGCTGCTGCTGGAGGTGGAGGGCTACTACAACCAGGGCAACTACAAGGCCGCTTCCGCCACCCTGGACCACGTGAAGCAGTACTTCCCGGAGTTTGACCAGCCGTGTGCCACCCGCGCCGAGAACAAGCGCGGAGAGTACGGGCTGTAGCCGCCCCCCAGCTTTCGCGAGCTTGCACCGTCCCGCACCGGACGGTGCATCACCCTGGAGGGCCGTTCAGGCGGCCCTTCGGGTTGCCGCTCCGTGGCGCCGTCCTCACCGTGAGGACCATGCGCGACCTGGAGGTGATGAGCGAGAGGACGGGAGTGTCGGGAGAGGCGCTTCCCGAGCCCGGCTGTGCCCAGAGCCCCCTGCCAGAGCGAGCGCCCGTCTGGAGCCCCGGTGTCTCCGGCCTGCTCCTGGCGCGCTACTACCTGCCGCGCGGCCACGCGGTGACTCGGGGCAACGCGTGCGTGCTCCTGCGCGACGGCGTGGAGGCGTATCCGGCGATGCTGGAGGCCATCCGGCGGGCCCGGCGCTACATCCGCCTGGAGACGTACATGTTCATCACCGACGCCGTCGGTGAGCTGTTCGGCACGGCGCTCGCGGAGGCCGCCGAGCGCGGCGTGCACGTGAAGGTGCTCTACGACGCGGTGGGCTCCTGGACGAGCCGGAAGGGCTACTTCGAGGAGCTGCGCCAGCGCGGCGTGGACATCCGCCCCTTCAAGCCCTTCAACCTGTCGCACGGCTGGCGACACCTGCTGCGCCGGGACCACCGCAAAATCCTCGTCGTGGACGGCGAGGTCGCCTTCACCGGCGGGGTGAACATCTCCGCGCACTGGGCCCCGGAAGGGGAGGGCGCCGGGTGGCGCGACGACGTGCTGCGAATCGAAGGCCCCGCGGTGCACGCCCTGGAGCGGCGCTTCCTGGCCACCTGGCGGATGATGTTCCAGAACCGCATCCACCGCTGGGCGTCCGGGCTGCAGCACCGCCTGCGCCGGCGTCGGGCCGCGTCCCCGCGAGGCGCCACGGGGCTGGCGGTGCTGTCCAGCCGGCGGAGCATCCACCGCGCCTATCTGCACGCCATCCAGCGCTCCCGGCGCAGCGTGCTCATCGCCGCGGCGTACTTCGTGCCGGACCGCAAGCTCGTCGCCGCCCTGCGCGACGCGGCCCGGCGGGGCGTGGAGGTGAGCCTGCTCCTCAACGCCCGCAGCGACCACCCCTTGCTGGAGTTCGTCACCCGGGCCTTCTACGAGAAGCTCCTGGGGGCGGGGGTGCGCATCTTCGAGTGGCAGCGCGGTGTGCTCCACGCGAAGACGGCCGTGGTGGACGGGGCCTGGGGCACCATCGGCTCCTTCAACCTGGAGCGGCTGAGCCTGGCCTTCAACCACGAGGTGAACGCCGTGTTCGCCGACCCCAAGCTGGGCCAGGAACTGGAGGACTCCTTCCGAGCGGACTGCGGTGATTGCCGCGAGGTGACGCTGGCGGAATTCCGCCGCCGGCCCCTCTGGCGCAAGCTGCTGGAGCGCGCCCTGTACAGCCTGCGCAAGGTGTTCTGAGGGACGCGGTCTTGTCCCCAGCCCGCCGCGCCGTTACGGACAGGGTGTCTCAGACGACATTCCCCAGGGGGACGCATGGTTCCGATGAGCGGGGCTGGACTCTTGCTGGGTCAACAGTCCATCGCCGGATGCGCGTGCAGGAACCCTTTGCAACGCGTCAAAGGCGATCCTAGAAGTCCCCACATCCTGCGCACGGAAGGGCACCGCACATGACCGACAGTTTCGGCACGAAGTCCAAGCTCCAGGTGGGCTCGGCCACCTATGACTACTTCAGCCTGAGCAAGCTGGCCAAGGCACATCCCTCGGTGGATCGCCTTCCCTTCTCGTTGAAGGTGCTGCTGGAGAACCTGCTGCGCAACGAGGATGGTCGCGTCGTCAAGCGTGAGCACGTCGAGAAGATGCTGGCGTGGGACCCCAAGGCCACCCCGGACGTGGAGATTTCCTTCCACCCCGCGCGCGTGCTCCTCCAGGACTTCACCGGCGTGCCCGCCGTGGTGGACATGGCGGCGATGCGCGAGGCCCTGGCCACCATGGGTGGCGACCCCGCCAAAATCAATCCGCGCAACCCCGCCGACCTGGTCATCGACCACTCGGTGCAGATCGACTCCTTCGCCACGACGGCGGCTTTCAAGGAGAACGCGGAGCTGGAGTTCGAGCGCAACCGCGAGCGCTACGCCTTCCTGCGCTGGGGACAGAGCGCGTTCAAGGGCTTTGGCGTCGTCCCGCCGGACATCGGCATCTGCCACCAGGTCAATCTGGAGTTCCTGGCGCAGGTGACGTTCCGTCAGGGCACCACGGTGTACCCGGACACGCTGGTGGGCACCGACAGCCACACGACGATGATCAACGGCCTGGGCGTGGTGGGCTGGGGCGTGGGCGGCATCGAGGCGGAGGCCGCGCTGCTCGGCCAGCCGATTACGATGCTCATCCCCCAGGTGGTGGGCTTCAAGCTCACCGGCGCGCTGCCCGCGGGCGCCACCGCGACGGACCTGGTGCTCACCGTCACGCAGATGCTTCGCAAGAAGGGCGTGGTCGGCAAGTTCGTGGAGTTCTTCGGCACCGGCCTCAAGGGCCTGTCCCTCCCGGACCGCGCCACCATCGCGAACATGGCGCCCGAGTACGGGGCGACCATCGGCTTCTTCCCCGTGGACGAGGAGAGCCTCAACTACCTGCGCTTCACCGGCCGTCCCGACGCCGTCGTCGCCCTCACGGAGTCCTACGCCAAGGAGCAGGGCCTGTGGCGCAAGGATGACGCGCCGGAGCCGCTCTTCACCGACACGCTGGAGCTGGACCTGGCCACGGTGGTCCCCAGCCTCGCGGGCCCCAAGCGTCCGCAGGACCGCGTCCCGCTGACGGACATGAAGTCCGGCTACGAGAAGTCGCTCGTGGAGATGCTCGCGGCCGGCAAGAGCAAGGGCGAGGACGACGAGGGTGGCGGCAAGGCCAAGGCCCCCGCGGCCCAGGTCCCTCCTGAGCGGCTGGCGCAGACCGTCACCGTGAAGCAGGGCCGGGAGAGCTACCAACTGGGCCACGGCGCGGTGGTGATTGCGTCGATTACGTCCTGCACCAACACGTCCAACCCGGCGGTGCTGGTGGGCGCGGGCCTGCTCGCGAAGAAGGCCGTGGAGAAGGGCCTCAACCCCAAGCCCTGGGTGAAGACGAGCCTGGCGCCTGGCAGCCGCGTCGTCACCGAGTACCTGCGTGACTCGGGCCTGTTGCCCTACCTGGAGGCCGTCGGCTTCCACGTGGTGGGCTACGGCTGCACCACGTGCATCGGCAACTCCGGTCCGCTGACGGAGCCCGTCGCCAACGCCGTCGTCGAGGGAGACCTCGTCGTCGCCGCGGTGCTCTCCGGCAACCGCAACTTCGAGGGCCGCATCAACCCGCACGTGCGCATGAACTACCTGGCCAGCCCTCCGCTGGTGGTGGCCTACGCGCTCGCCGGCGAGGTGGGGCTGGACATGGACAAGGAGCCGCTGGGCCTGGACCCCAATGGTCGCCCCGTGTTCCTCAAGGACATCTGGCCCACCAACGAGGAAATCAAGACGGTCATCCGCGCGTCGGTGAAGCCCGAGCAGTTCCGCAGCCAGTACGCCAACGCCATGGACGGCGACGCGCTCTGGCAGCAGCTGCCCGTGGGCAAGGGCTCCACGTTCCAGTGGGACATCAAGTCCACCTACGTGCGCAAGCCGCCCTTCTTCGAGAACCTCCCGAAGGAGCCCAAGGCCACGCAGGACATCAAGGGCGCGCGCGTGCTGGCGCTCCTGGGTGACTCCGTGACGACGGACCACATCTCGCCCGCTGGCAACATCGCCAAGACGAGCCCGGCCGCCAAGTACCTGATGGCGGAGGGCGTGGAGCCCAAGGACTTCAACTCCTACGGCGCGCGTCGCGGCAACCACGAGGTGATGGTGCGCGGCACCTTCGCCAACATCCGCCTGAAGAACCTGCTCGTGCCCGGCGTGGAGGGTGGCGTCACCGTGCACATCCCCACCCGCGAGCGGATGAGCATCTACGACGCCTCCATGAAGTACCAGGCGGACGGCACCGCGCTGGTGGTGCTGGCCGGCGCCGAGTACGGCACGGGCTCCAGCCGTGACTGGGCCGCCAAGGGCACGCAGCTTCTGGGCGTGAAGGCCGTCATCGCCAAGAGCTTCGAGCGCATCCACCGCTCCAACCTCGTGGGCATGGGCGTGTTGCCCCTGCAGTTCGAGGCGGGCCAGGACGCGCAGTCGCTCGGCCTCACCGGCCACGAGACGTTCGAAATCACGGGCATCGCGCAGGATTTGGCGCCGCAGAAGAAGCTCACCGTGAAGGCCACGGGTGAGGGCGGCACCAAGGAGTTCACCGCGGTGTGCCGCATCGACACGCCGAACGAGCTCGACTACTACCGGCACGGCGGCATCCTCCAGTACGTGCTGCGCCAGCTCGCGAAGGCGTAGTCCCGGAAGACAGAGACCGGCACCCGCTTTCCTCGGCGGGTGCGGGACTCGCACAGCGGCCCGGAGTGCCCATGTGGCGCTCCGGGCCGTCGTGTCTCAGATCTCCTTGAGCCGGGCCCAGGCGGCGCGGTAGCGGGCCAGCCGCTCCGTGTCCTTGGCCGTCACCGCGGTGAGCCGGCGCACGTCCATGTTGTCTTCCAGGTCCGCGAGCTTCACCCGCCGCGCCAGCGCGTCCGGACGCAGGCGCTCGATGAAGGCCTCGTACGTCTCGTGCTCCCGCCGCGTGAGGCCCTCCAGCGCGCGCAGCACTTGCTCCGGATATCCCTGCTCCCGCAGCCGCTCCAGCGTCCAGGGCGTGTCCTCCACCACGTCGTGAAGGATTGCGACGGTGCGCTCCTCCTCCGTCTCCAGCCGCATCATCAGCCGCAGCGGGTGCAGGATGTAGGGCTGGCCCGCCTTGTCCCGCTGGCCGCGGTGCGCCTCCACGGCGAGGGCAATCGCGTCTTCGAGGGTGGGCATTCCAGGTGTCCTTCGTGAGGCGCGGCGTCGAGGTCGGCGGAAGTCAGGGCCGCGTCAGTTGTGGTTGCCGGAGCCCGTTCCCGTGGTGCCCTGGGACGTGTTGGCGCCGCCTCCGCCGTTGTAGCTGAGCAGTCCCTCGAGCGCGAGGGTGGTGGGGCTCTGCGTCCCGTCGCTGCGGCGGGGGCGCAGCGTCTTGGAGATGCACACCGCGCCAACGACGACCACCTGGTCATTGTCGCGCCGCCAGTTGGGGGCGACGGGGTCGAACTCGTCCTCGTTGTCGCGGATGTAGAGGTACACGTCGTCCTCGCCGTCACCGTCCACGTCGGCGAAGAGGGCGCGCTTCGCGGTGCGCAGCGCGGTGGAGAACGGGTCCGCGGGCGTCGGGTTGAACGTGGAGCGCACCGGGTCGTGGATGGTCGGCGCGGCCAGGTAGGTGTTCCAGTTCGAGTAGTTGCGCCCGTAGTAGCTGCGCGCGAGCTGGAGACCGCTCTCCGCGCAGCTCTGCCGCTGGCCGGTGCGGCTGCTGGCGACGGCGCGCACGCGCTCACCGCCCGCGTACACCATGAGGCTGGCGACCAGGCCCAGCAGCACGGTGACGAGCATGACCACGACAATCAACGTGGCGCCGCGAGCGGCGCGGTGGAAGGGCTTGCGCGACTTGGGGCTCATGGCGCTCACAGGTTGGCGGCCGCCAGGTTGGGCAGCTCCAGACGGCGGGTGTAGAGGCTGCGGTAGAAGCCATCCGCGGCGACGGCGGCCGGCGGCACGTGGTTCTCCGTGGTGATGGGCTTGTCGTCCGCCAGCACCGCGGTGCTCTGCGTGTTGCGGCGCGGGTTGCGGCCGGTGGCCACCACGCTGACGCGCACCGTGCGCAGGCCCGGCTCGAAGCCGGAGCCCAGCCCGTGCCGCCACGTGTACTGGGACGGATCCTCCTGGCCCGAGGCGTCGAAGCCGAAGGCCACCTGCAGGTCCTCCACGTTCTCCTGCACGACGAAGGGCGGAGTCGCCGCCGGCTCCGAGAAGGGCCTGCCCAGCGCATCCGCCACCAGCGTGCCTTCCGTGCGCAAGAGCGACGGCCGGCCCGACGTGGGGTGGGGGCCGATGAAGAAGTGCACCAGCCGCACCGGATAGACGAGGTCCCCGCTCTGGTAGCCGCCCTTCTCCGGCGCGTTGGAGAAGCCCACCGTCCCCGCCTCGGCGTAGTTCACCTGGCCCGGCACGCCTGGAGACGGCGGGGTGACGACGATGTTGGAGATGAGCGCGGCGCTCGTCATGTTGCTGACCAGGTGGAGCGAGGTCGGCTTGAGGCTCTGCGTGCACGTCACCTGGAGCGCGCCCGTGCCGGGGCGCACCACGGAGACCGCGGCGCCGGGCGTGACGCAGGGCTCGCCCAGGTAGTCGCGGTCCGGCACCACCAGCCACAAGTCGTCGCTGCCGTTGGCGGTGGGCGTGTTGGGAGTGGTGCCCAGGCCGGTGGTGCCGTCGCGGCCGAAGATGGCGCTGACACGCACGGGCACACCGGCCTGCCGCACCCAGATGCCGCCGGGCGCGCCCGCTCCGGCCTGGCGCACCATGCTCATGATGGCCTCGCCGGCGAACCGGGAGGCGTCATGGCTGTCGGCCGTGTGCTCCGTGTTGTGGACGATGCGGCTGCCCGCCATCATCAGCGCCGCCGCGGCCGCGATGATGATGGCCGTGAGGGCCAGGGCGACCATCGTCTCCAGCAGGGTCATTCCTCGCCGGGCTCTCATTGGACGAACACCTCGTTGTGGAACTGGGCGCGCTCCGCGGTGTCGCCCTTGCGCACGACGCGGGTCCACACCGTCACGGGCCGCGAGCCCGCGGGAAGGAGCGCGGAGGCCGCGGTGGGCACGTCGAGCGGCAGGCCGGTCGTCACGAGAATCTCCCGGCAATACGTGCCGTCCGGCAGCGAGGCGTCGTTGCACGCCGTGTTGGCGGGGATGCCCGCGAGCGGCTCCACCTGGCCGGTGGCGGACAGCTTGAAGTACGCCCCGGAGCTGGGGTCACCGGCCACGGGCACGCTCGGGTCCGCCCGCCACGGCGCGGTGCCGGGAGCAATCTTGGTGGGGGCCAGCGTGGGACGCGCTACCGCCTGCGCGAGCAGCGGGCCCTTGGCGGCCAGCCACAGCCGCTGCGTGCTCGCCTCGAGCAGGTGTCGCTTCACCTGGAGCAACTGCCCGTCGTGCACGTCGCGCGAGGCGAACACCATCCCGCCCACCGCGCCGGTGGCGGCGAGCGCCAACACCATCATCGCGATGAGCACCTCGATGAGACTGGAGCCCCGAGGGGCGCGAGGATGTGAGTTCATTCGAAGAACCTCTGGCTCCAGTTGAGCAGCCGGAAGATGAAGCCACCCTGGCCATTGACGCGCAGTTCCTCGTTCGGGCTGGAGGGGCCCTTGGCGCCGGAGTTGTCGATGCGCGTGTTGGTGATGCGGCTGACCTCCAGCCCCACCACGTAGTCCTGCGACGAGGCGCCGTTCTCGCGGTGGTACACCGTCACGCCTCCGAAGTTGGCCAGGTTCAGGCCGGACAGGTTCGTGGCCGCGGCGCTGGCCGAGGTGGCGGTGTTGCCCAAATCCAGCTTCCAGGTGTTGCCGGACATCATCCCGTCGAGCGCCATCAGGTCGCCCAGCTTCCCGTTGGCCGTGCTGAAGTACGCGGTGCGTCCCGCCACGGTGATGTTGCCGTAGATGTGTCGGGGACCCGCGAAGGACAGGGGGAAGGGGGCGGGCTCCTGGAGCACGCCCTGGTTCTCGGCCAGGGTGTGCGCGCTCGAGGCCGTAATCGGGGCGTTGTTCAGCTTGAAGCCGTCCACCCCCATGGGCAGCCGCCGCTTGCGGTCCAGCATCGCCAGGTGCACCTGGCCCGCGGCACCTGGCTGCACCCAGTCCACGCCGCCCGTGCCCACCATGGCGATGAGCTCACCCTCGTAGCCCTTCAGGGCGGTGCCGGTGGTGATGTCCTGCGGCAGCCGCGCCAGCGCCACGTTGGTGGTGATGGGCCGGCGCTCGGTGTCGGTGGAGTCGGTGTCCAGCGCGGAGTACTTGCACGGCGACGTCTCCGAGCACGAGGGGCCCAGGCGCAGCACGTTGGAGTTCTGCCCGGTGGCGCCGTCCAGCTCCCACAGCCGTCCCTCCATGTCGCCCACGTACAGGCGCGAGGCGCCGCCTGTGTCCGTCAGCACGGTGGGCGCGGTGGGCGAGGTGTTGTCCACCCAGCTCTGCGTGTAGTCCTGCTCCCACTGCCACAGCTTCTGGCCGGTGGCGGCGTCGATGGCGAAGACCTCCATGCCGAACGCGGGCGCGCCGGAGGCGCCCGAGCTGCTGGAGGCGACGAACACTGCATAGACGGGCTCCAGGCCCTGGCGCACCACGCCCACGGACAGACCGCGCGTGCCGCCCAGGCCCCCATAGTTGTAGAGGCCGGAGGGCTCACGGCCTGGGTCCGCCTGGGGCGCCATGAGGAAGCGCGCGTCCTTCTCCTTCCACTTCACCGCCCACTGCGTGCCGCCCGTGTCGCGGTCCGCCAGCTCCACCGGCGCGAACGCCGGGACGGCGCCCGTCTGCGCGTGGCTGCCCACCAGGTGCCACAGCAGCACCGGGCGCAGCGGGTTGGTGATGTCCATGGCGAACAAGTCCCGGCCCGGGTTGCCCACGTTGGCCACCAGCACCGTGTGCCACTCGCGCTTGCCGCTGCCCACGAAGTCCGCGAAGACGTCCATCACCACCGGCGCGCTGTTGACGCGCGCGTTGTTGCTGCGCAGCCACGGAATCTGCGTGGCCGGCAGGAAGCTCCACAGCTCCGTGCCCCGAGCCGGCGTCGCGCCGCCGAGGAAGCTCTGGCTCCAGTTCTTCGGGAAGGCGGAGGCCGCGGGGCTGACGTTCGGGAAGGACAGCGTCTCCGCCGGGCCGTCGTAGCCAGCGCCGCCCGACACGTAGAAGGCGTGGAGCTGGCCGTCCAGGCCCGCCGCGTACGCCACGGTGGGGCGGGGCGCGCCCTGGTCCGGGATGTTCGCGCTGGCCTTCACCACCGCGGGCGCGGAGTGGACGAAGCCGCCCAGATGCGCGCGGTTGTCCGCCTCGTCGTTGTTGCACTGGCTGTCGGAGGGCTCGAGGATGGGCGTGCCCGACGCGTCGTGCCCCGAGCTGGTGGCGATGCAGAAGCCGCGCACGCGCTGGATCAGCTGCGCCACCGCGTCGAAGTCAGCGGCGTGCTTCGCCTTGTTGACGGCCTCCGTGCTCTGCCCGAAGTCGGTGCCCGGCAGCTGCGGGGAGTACTGCACCGCCTGCTGCAAGTCGCACACGCCATCGCCCGTCGGGGTGGTGATGAAGTCGAAGCGCGACGTGCCGTCGGGGTTCTGGGCCTCGCCCAGCTTCAGCACGTCCACGCAGCCCGAGTTGGGGGCGGTGCCGTAGTTGGCGTTGATGTCGGTGCCGTCCACGTTCTGCGGCTTCCAGCCCACCTGGAGCACCCCGCGCGGAGCGCGCAGGCCGGCGCCCAGCGAGGGATTGGTCCGCACCTGTCCACCGAAGTAGGTGAAGAGGTTGCGCTCGCCGGGGCGGGGCAGCGCGGTGTCCGCGTCCCACAGGGTGGAGGAGTCCAGGTTGCTCTCGCCCGTGGCGAGCGCGTCGCCGCCGATGAGCGAGTGGGCGCGCAGGTGGCCCGGGAAGTACGGGAACACCCACTGCGAGCCCTGGGCGTGCACGTACGTGTCCACGCCGGGCGGGTAACCCGACACCGCGTCGTAGGTGGCCGCGAACACGAGGGCGCGAGACCCGTCGGAGTCGCTGCCGTTGGTGTCGTCGAAGGCGACGGGCGCGGAGAGGGCGCGCTCGCTGCTCAGGGGCTCGGAGCCCAGGTTGAGCAGCGTGTTGAGCACGATGCGCGTGCCGGGGACGCTCGACTTGAAGTCGTGGCCCGCGAGATAGACGATGGTCGCCTTCTTCGGGTCATTGTCCTTCTGGTTGAAGCTGAAGAAGTCGTGCCCGCGCCGGTTGTCCTCCGCGACCTGGGCGGCGTTGTCGAAGACGTGCTCGTCCTTGTGGCCGTACCAGCTCACCGCCAGACGGCGCACCCCGTCCTTGTAAGTCACGCGGTAGTTCTCCGTGTGGCCCACCACGCTGTTGAAGCGGAAGTCTCCCATCTGGGAGAACGGGTCTCCGGCGTTGGGGTAGAGGATGCATTCCTGCCGGTTGGCCAGCGGCTGGGCCATGTAGTCCGGGTCCGTGCAGTTGCGCCCGTCCCAGTCATCGCCATCGCTGAGCTTGTTGTACTGGAAGTTGCTCGCCCCCTGGAACCGGGAGCTGAGCACCGGCGTGTTGTCCGGGCGCCTCGTCGTCTCGTAGGACCAGATGCTCGCGCACTCGGCGAACAGGCCGTTGCCGCGCTGGTTGGTGAAGTGCGCGATGTTGTTGAGGGCGTTCTCGCGCTGCGTCGTCGCGCCGTCGCCGTTGGCCACGTACTCATTGCGGGCTTCGTTTCCGATTTCCCAGTGGGGCGCCCAGAACACCTTGTAGCGAGGCTTCTGGGTGACGGGGTCCACCGCGTTGAGCAGCCCCTTGGTGAAGGTGGCCGTGGAGATGAGGTCCACGTTGGCGTGGAGCGCGTCGTAGATGAGGCCGGGCTTCTTGTTGTTGAGCGTGCAGCCCGACGTCGTCCCCTCGGGGCAACCACCGGCTCCCGGGAAGTCCAGGCCCGCGTTGCGCAGGTAGTCGTCCAACATGCCGCCCTTCACCAGGGGGTCTCCGTTGCTGTTCTTTCCGTCGGACAAGTCCAGCAGGGCGATTCTGGGCGGGACGCGGTTGATGCGGCGGGCCACTGGCGCGGTGAACTCGATGGTGGCCTGGTGCATGCGCACGTGGTGGCAGCCGCTGTTGTTCTTGAAGGTGGCGCAGTCGTTCGCGCACGCGGTGCGGAACTTCTCCGGGGACAGGTCGCCGGTGCCGTCGCGGATGAAGTCGATGACGTACTTGGCATCCGCCGCGTCGATGATGAAGGCGCCGCCCATGTACCGCACCGTGCTGAAGCGCGGGCCGGTGACGGTGTTGTTCAGCGTCGCGGCGGTGAAGAACGGGCGGGCGTTGGCGGCCGTGGTGGTGAAGTTCTCGATGGCGCCGTACGGATAGATGCCGGTGGCGGGGAGCGCGCTGCCGTAGTTCACCGGCACCACGGGCTGCTCCGCGGTGTTGGTGATGGTGAAGTCGCAGCCGTCGTTCCACCGCGTGTCGTTGACGGGCGCCGGCGGTGTGTGGCGGTTGGTGGGCACGCACCGGTTGGGCGACGCCTTCAAATCATTGATGGCCAGATACACCGTCACCGGGTGGCTGGCGTTGGCGCCTCCTGGCTGGTTCGACTGGAGGATGCGCCACACCAGTCCGTACGCGGACAGCGAGCCGCAGCCCCGCTGGAAGGTGGCCTGCTCGGGAATGATGAGCGCGCCGCGACTGAAGGTGACGAGGTCCGTCGCCGAGGCGGGCAGTGCCACCAGCAAGGACATGGCGACGAGCGCGCGCCACAGCGTGGAAGAAGGGGGCCGAGGAGTCATGGGGTGCTCCCACCGGGGGTGAACCGACCCAATCCGGGTCAGCTTCGCCACCTCTCTGCACGCCATATGCCCGGGTGCGCCGCGCGCTCGCCCCGAGGACCGCCTCGAAAAATTGCCAGTGCGCCTGTACGCCTGGGAGGTGTGCGGCTATGCAAAGTTTGCGAGTCCGCAATCGTTTGCGTAGCAGCGCCTTCAGGGGTGCGGGGCTGGTTTCACCAGTCCGACTTGCCCCGCAGCGTCTTCTTCTCCGACGTGCGCTTCTTGCCTTCCAGGCGTCGGCGCTTGGCGCCCGCGGTGGGGCGCGTGGCCCTGCGGACCTTGGGCACGAAGGTGAGGGCGCGCAGGCCCTCTCGGAGTCGGTCCAACGCGACGCCCTTGTTCTGGGTCTGGCTGCGGCGCTCGGTGGCGGTGACGGAGAGCTCCGTGGCGCCGTGGGTGAGGCGCACGCCGCTGGCGGTGGTGTTGCGGTGCTGGCCGCCCGGACCGGAGGCGATGAAGTAGTCCACCTCGCACGCCTTCAGCAGGGCCTCGTCATCGAGCGCCAGGGCGTCCAGCGCGGCTTGTCGGCGTATCGGTGAGGTGGTCATGGCGTCTCTCAAAGTAGCCCTCGACGCCCGTGCCGTGCACCGACTGACTGCTCCCGCCCGGCGCGTACGCGGGCCCTCGGAGGCTCCTTGGTTTCCATCCTCCCGAGGATGCTCTCCTCTTGAGAGGGTGATTGTATCAAATTGACATGGTTAGTGGGCGTTCCCGAGGCGTTCTCAAGTAATTCCAGTGGGTTGGGGCGTGGCCCGGCTGTTGCTCTATGGGTGGCCAGACGCGGTAAGCACAGGAGAAACGAACATGGCCATCAAGACCTGGCAGCTGGATACGACGCACACGACGGTGGGTTTCATGGTTCGCCACATGGTGGTGGCGAAGGTGCACGGCCGCTTCACGCGGTTCGAGGGCAAGGTGGAGGTGAATGGGGATGACCTGGCGCAGGGCTCGGCCGAGGTGAAGATTGACGTGTCGAGCATCGACACGGGCGTGGAGCAGCGTGACAACCACCTGCGCTCGCCGGACTTCTTCGACGCGGCGGCCTTCCCCAAGCTCATCTTCCGCAGCAAGCGCGTGCAGGACGCGGGCAAGGGCCACTACCGCGTGGTGGGTGACCTGACGATTCGGGACGTCACGCGCGAAGTGGTGCTGGAGACGGAGCTGCTCGGGAAGGTGAAGGACCCGTGGGGCAACGAGCGACTGGCCTTCCAGGCGAGCACCAGCATCGACCGCAAGGACTTCGGCCTCTCATGGAACCAGGCGCTGGAGGCAGGCGGGCTGCTGGTGGGTGAGCGTGTGGATATCACCCTGGACGTGCAGGCGGTGGCGGTGGCGGCGGAGAAGGCGGCGTGAAGAAGCCGACGGCGGGACGCCCGCTCACCCGAAGGTCCGTGGCGGGCGGGTTGGTGGTCGGTGCTTCGGGCCTCGTGGGTGGCGGGCTCCTGTCGCGCCCCGCAACGCGGGGTGGGGTTGATGCATCTGAGTTGCAGTTTGAAAGGAAAGGGAGGCAGGCGATGATCTTCGTTCGAAATGCAGAGGAAAGAGGCCATGCCAACCACGGCTGGTTGGACACGCACCACACGTTCTCCTTCGCGGACTACTACGACCCGGACTTCATGGGGTACAGGACGCTGAGGGTCATCAACGAGGACACGGTGGCGCCCAACCGCGGGTTCGGGATGCACCCGCACCGGGACATGGAGATCATCACCTACGTGCTGGGCGGTCAGGTGGAGCACCGCGACAGCATGGGGACCGAGGCGGTCATCAAGCCCGGCGAGGTGCAGCGGATGAGCGCGGGGACAGGCGTGGTGCACAGCGAGATGAACAACTTCTCGGAGCCGCTGCACATGCTGCAGATCTGGGTCGTCCCGAGCGAGAAGGGCCTGAAGCCGGGTTACGAGCAGAAGGCGTTCGACGTGAAGGAGCGCCAGGGCCGCTTCCGGGTGGTGGCGTCGCCGGATGGGCGGGAGGGCTCGCTGACGGTGCACCAGGACCTGGTGCTGCACGGCACGCTGCTGGGCGCGGGTGAGAAGGCGGAGTACGCGCTCGCGCCGGGACGGCACGCGTGGCTGCAGGTGGCGCGGGGCTCGGGCACCCTCAACGGGGTGAAGGTGAAGGCGGGCGACGGGGTGGCGGTGTCGGCCGAGGACAAGCTGGTGCTCACCGCCGAGGCGCCGGTGGAGGCCCTGCTGTTCGACATGGCCTGAGCGTACGAATCGGGGCCGGGTGGCGAGGGCTGAGAGGCCCCCTGCTCCCCGGCCCTCGTGCGTTTCGAGGGGCGGGCGTGTCGTCCCGACTAGCGGATGTTGAGCGTGAGGCCCGTCTTGGCCTGGCGTCCGTCCTCGCTGGTGGCGATGACGGTGATGGGCACGGGGAGTCGCGTGAGGCTGCTCTGCGTGTAGATGAGGAAGTTGACGGTGGTCTGGTCCGCGGCGACGACCACGGGCTGGGCGGAGATTCTCCGGGTGGGCGACTCGACGGTGAGCGTCACCGGACCGGCGAACGGGGCAATCCGGTTCACCGTGACTCCGACGAACTCGTTCGCGCCCGCGAGCACGGTGATCTGCCGGGGCTCCAGGGTGATGGAGAAGTCTGGCTGCGCCACGGTCGGCGGAAGGACGACGACGTAGAACGTGGCGCCCGACGCGAAGTCCTTCACGCTGTCCGTCGCCAGCAGCAGCATCCGCTGGGTGCCGGTGACCTGGATGTCCTGGGCCACGGCGACGGTGACGGGCGTGGTGATGGTCGTCTCGCCCTCGGGGAGCACGACCTCGGGCGTGAGGGTGATGCCGTCGGGTTGGGACTCCAGATTCACCCGGAGCTCTCCGGGCTGGTCTCCCACGCGGTCCAGCGTCAGGTCGAACTGCGCGGACTCACCTGGCATGAGGCTGACCGCTTCAGGCGCGGTGATTTGGACCCGGTAGTAAGGCGAGTTGCTGTTGCAGGAGGCGGCGAACAGGCAGCCGAGGATGAAGAGGCTTCGGCGGATGACGGGCATCATGGTCGTGGGTCTCCCGGGGTCATCGCAGCATGAAACCCCCGTCTCCGTCGGGCAAGCCGGCTGGAAGGCCAGCGTGCGCGGAGCGACACCGGCCGTGCGCTCTGGAAAAGACGTGAGGGGCTTCGTGGGGAAAGTGACGACGTCCAACCCTCGCTGGGGCCGGACATTCCTTGGGGCGAGGTGTGGGGACCGGAGGCCTCGTGTCGGGGACGTAGAACTTCGGGCGGGGTGGTTCGTTCACTGAGACGAACAGACCCCTTCCATTCCCGGAGTACTTCATGGACCTCAAGTCCCTGTCGCGGGCCGTGCTGTCGGCCGCGCTCGCCACCAGCTTGTCCGCTGCCCCCGCCCTGGCCGAGTCCGCCGTCCCCGTGCGGCCTGGCGCCGTGGCTCCCAAGGCGCCCCCAGCGGTGAAGCCTTCCCAGGAGCAGCCCCCGGCGGTGAAGCCCACCCAGGAGGCGCCGCCCCAGGACGCGAAGGTGAAGGCGCCCCGCCCTGAAATCGAGGTGGTCTTCGTGCTCGACACCACGGGCTCGATGAGCGGCCTGCTGGAGGGCGCGAAGGCGAAAATCTATTCCATCGCGTCTCGCATCGCCCAGGGCCGGCCCACGCCGCACCTGAAGGTCGGCCTGGTGGCGTACCGGGACGTGGGGGACGACTACGTGACGAAGCGGTTCGACCTGAGCGACGACCTGGACACGGTGTTCGCGAACCTGCGGCGCTTCGAGGCGGGCGGCGGAGGCGACACGCCCGAGCACGTGGGCCGGGGGCTGGGCGAGGCGGTGTCGAAGCTGTCGTGGAACCAGGACCGGTCGGTGATGAAGGCCATCTTCCTGGTGGGCGACGCGCCTCCGGCGAAGCACAACGACGACTGGGACTTCAAGCACTGGGCGAAGCGCGCCCGCGAGCAGCACATCGTGGTGAACACCGTGCGCTGCGGCTCGGACGAGGAGACGCAGACGGCGTGGAAGTACGTGGCGAAGCTGACGGACGGCACGTTCGACTCCATCGACCAGTCGGGCGGCATGGTGGCGGTGGCGACGCCGTATGACGCGGAGCTGGCGAAGGTGAACTCGGCGCTGGCGTCGAAGACGCTCTACACCGGCAAGGCGGAGGTGCAGACGGCGAACAAGGCCCGCGCCGAGGCCATGGCGGAGCTGGCTCCGGAGGCCGCGGCCGAGCGCATCAGCTACATGCGCAAGACGAGCGGCAGCGGCTCGCCTGGTGCGCCCGCGCCGAGCAGCGCGCCCAAGGCCGTGGGCGGAGCGGTGGACCTGGTCTCCGCGCCCGCGGCGCTGGCGAGCGTGCGTGACGACGAACTGCCCTCGGAGCTGAAGGGCCTGAGCGTGGAGGGGCGGGCGAAGAAGGTGAAGCAGCTCGCCGACGAGAAGAAGGACCTGGAGACGCAGGCGTCCAAGCTCGCCGCCGAGCGCGAGGCGTGGCTCGCGAAGAACCGTCCGGAGAAGGAGGACGCCTTCGACGCCAACGTGATGAAGGGCGTCAAGGCCCAGGCCGCCAAGCACGGCGTGGCGTACTGAGCCGCGCTTCGCTCGAGACACCCAGGGGCCGTGGTTCGCCTTCCCAGGCGGCCACGGCCCTCTTCGCTATTCGCGCGTCACCGCCTGGAGGATGACTTCGCGGCGCCGGTCCAGCAGGCGCAGCGCCAGGGGCAGCGAGCCCCGGTAGATGACCAGGTTGAGGCCCGCGCACAGGGCAATCATCGCCGCGGACTGCCAGGAAGGGCCGTCCTTCCCCGCCAGCTTCAACGCCCAGCCAAAGGGCATGCAGCCGACGCTCGCCGCGACGATGCCCAGCATGGACGCCGTCAGCGGCACCTTGTCGCGCCGCTTGAGGCTCGCGTGGAACTTCACCGGGAAGTAGAGCGAGAGGAAGTTGCCGGCGGCCATCAGCACGGGCACGACGCCCAGCACCGCGGCCAGGGCGCACGCGATGTCCACCGCCGTCCCGAAGCCGAAGTACACCCGGTAGAAGACGGCCACCATCAGCGCCATGCCGAGCGCCGCCGCCGCCTGCACCTGGTTCTTCGCGCGCAGCACGTCCGCCAGGTCCAACGGCGCCGCGAGGAACGCCGCGAAGCCCTGTCCGTCATAGGCGAAGGTGTTCTGGGAGAACGTCGACGCAATCACCACCGCGCCGTAGATGCACAGGCCGCCCATCAGCCACGCGTCCGCGGAGCGACCCAGCAGGAAGACGAACAAGTCCCGCCCGGACAGGAGCTTCAGGAGGATGGCCAGGATGAAGGGCACCGACGCGAGCAGGCGCGCGCGCGGGTTGCGCCACAAGTCCAGCGCCTCGCGCGTCACCAGCGTGGAGAAGCGCGTGCGCGTGCGCTCGAACGGGTTGCTGTCCTTCGCGTCCTTCATCTGCGGCCCCGCGCGTCCCGACTGCCGGTGGAAGCGCATCAGCAGCGCGTACGCCACCGCCATGCCCACGGCCGCGAAGAACAGCAGGCCCAACGCCTCCGCCATCGCCACGCGCGGGCGGAACCAGGCGAGCTGTCCCAGGCCGTCTCCGAAGAAGCCCGGAGGCACGCGCCCCAGCGCCACCGCCGCGTTGATGATGAGCGACATGTCCAGCGCGTCCACGCCGTCCTCGCCCACCGCCGTCAGCCACGAGGTGTCGATGGGCGGAATGAACGACGCGGCGATGAGGAACGCCAGCAGGCCGCCGCCCATGATTTCCGCGCTGCGCTTCTCTCGCAGCACGTTGATGACGGCGTACAGCGCCACGCGGCTCCACGCGGCGCAGAGGAACGCGAACAACACGTAGAGCACCACCGCCAGCCACGGTGCCCACAAGGGATAGACGGACGCGAAGCCCAGCGCGGCGCCCGTGAGCGGTGCGTAGAACACCAGCGCGCGCGGCTCGAAGAGGCTGGCCACCGTGGAGGCGATGAGCAGGCGGAAGGGCGAAATCGGAAACGCCGCGTACCGGCTCAGCTCCGAGTGGTCATCCACGCCGGCGGACAACAGCGGCCAGGTCACCCACACGGAGAAGGTGACGAAGCACAGCAGGTTGAGGATGAAGTACGGCCAGACGTCGCTCTCCACGACGGGCTTGAGCCGCATCAGCGCGAAGAAGAACAGGCCGAAGAACAGGCCCGGCGCGCTCGACGCGACGAACGAGCCCACCGCGAGCAGGCGGCTCTTGCCCGGCCCCTGGTTCAACCCGATGTTGAATCGCAGCCCCCACAACAACCACAGGTGCCGGAAGAAGCCGGGAACGGCGGGGCGGCTCATGCTGGCTCCCGCAGTGGGACGACGGGAGCGGGGGCCTCGCCATAGAACGACAGCCGCGCGTTGCGCGACGAGGGCACGGCGATGAGCTTCTCGAACACCGCCTCCAGCGAAGAACAGTCGTAGCGCTGAAGCAAAGAGGACACCGGTCCCTGGTCCAGCATGCGTCCGGCCTGGATGATGCCCGCGTGGGTGGCCAGCCGGTCCGCGATCTCCAGCACGTGCGTGGTGAGCAGCAGCGTGACGCCGCGCCGGCTCAGCTCGCGCAAGAGTTCGCGGATGACGCCCGCGGCCAGCACGTCGATGCCCTCGAAGGGTTCGTCCAGCAACACCAGCTCCGGTGCGTGGATCAACGCCGCGGCGATGGCGAGCCGCCGCCGCATGCCCTTGGAGTACTCGGAGACGAGCGAGCCCGCCTTGTACGTCAGCTCCGTCAGCTCCAGGAGCTCCGTGGCCCGCGCTCCGGCCTCGTCGCCGTCCAGGCCGTACATGCGCGCGCAGAAGGTGAGGTACTGCCGGCCGGTGAGCCGCTCGAAGAGGCTCAGCTCCTCCGGCACCACGCCCACGCGGCGCTTCACCTCCATGGGCTTTTGCACCGCGTCCACGCCGAGCATGCGGATGGAGCCCGCGTCGGGGCCGTACACGCCTGTCAGGAGCGCGATGCTGGTGGACTTCCCGGCGCCGTTGGGGCCCAGGTACGCATAGAAGGCCCCCTTGGGTATCTGGAGGTCCAGGCCGTTGAGCGCGGTGAAGCCACCAAAGCGCTTGATCAGCCCGCGCGCGTCGACGGCGAGGTCATCGGAAGGGGAGGGCGTCATGAAGTGACGCCATCACACCCGAGCCCGGCCCCCGGCGACAATCCCCACCCGGCGCGCCAGGCACGGAATCCTCAGTGGACGAAGGCCATCTCCGGCGGGCCGACAATCTGCTGCACCGTCATCCGCACCTTGTCCAGGTCCACGGGCTTGGAGATGTAGCCGGCCGCGCCCACCAGCTCCGCCTCCCACTCGAAGCCGTAGCCGGAGATGATGATGATGGGCAGCCCCCGGGCACGCGGCATCTTCTTCAGCGCGTCCAGGAGTCCCCATCCGCTCATCACCGGCATGCGCAGGTCGAGCAACACGGCGGCGGGCATGTCGCCCTCCAGATGGTCCAGCGCTTCGCGGCCGTTGGCGGCCTGAACGGTTCGGTAACCCATCTCCTCGAGGGCATCGCAGATGAGCGTGCGGTGACTCGCGTCGTCATCGACGACCAGGATGTGGGACATGGCAGGGCCTCAGAGGGGAGCTGCGGCGTCTCGGACCGCGGGATTCTATGGGCGGCAAGATGGGAACGGGGAGTTCATTCCGGAAGGGGGCGCCCCACTTTTCAACAGCCAACCACCCTCGCGATGCAACCCGCTTCGCGGCTACTCCTGGGGCTTCTTCTCCAGGTCTCCGGACCCGTCTGCCCCGTGGTCCGTCCGCCGCAGATACGTGTTGTGCGCATAGCCCTGGCGCGACAACCGCTGCGACTCGATGGCGTCCGCGACCTTCGTGCACACCTGTCCCAGCAGGCGCAAGGACTCCGCCAGCAGCTTCTCGGCGTGGTCCTGGGCGTCGGCGGCGGCGATGGTGGTTCGCTCTTTGCGGAACAGCCCTGGCAACTTCATCCCTCCGAATCTAGGAGACCCCGCCGTCAGGCGCCACCGCCCTTGGGGCCCCTTCAGCCCCCCAGGGACCTGTCCCGGCCTCGGACTCGGCGCCACCTCGCTCCCTTGACAGGATTGACCGGCTGGCAAATTTACATTTTTGAGCAGACCTCGCCTGCGACACCCTCTCCAGCCCCGGAACTGTCGTGTAACCCACGGGAATTCATAGGGCTTAACGAATTTTCAAGTGGGGGGATGACATCGAGTTAATTCGTCCCTACATTGCTTCTCGTCTCATTGCTGCGGAGGAGACGCGCATGGCTTACGACGGCGAGCTGGTGAAGATGGAGAACGGTCGCTGGGCGCGGTTCCAGCGGTGCCAGGTGTACCGCCCGGGTGTGGCGGACGCTGGCGAGACGATGCTGCTGATCGCCGTGGAGCTCGAGGAGCGCTACCAGCTCCTCCTCGACGGGGCGGCGGATTCCCTGGCCCAGTACCGCTACCAGGGCGTGCCCGTGCAGGTCCGGTTGGATCCGGACGCGCAGGCCATCACCCTTCAGCCGGAAGTGGCCGCATCCGTACCCGCCGTGCACTGATGCCGCGCTCCCCGTGAGCGCGCCGGTGCGGGTTTGACGGATTCACAACACAAGGGGCCTCGCGATTCACATCGCGGGGCCCTTTGAATTTACAGCCCCCGGCGGGCTGCGTCAGCGACCCTCCAGCCAGCGCGAGTACGCCCCGAAGTCGTAGCCCCGGCCGAGGAAGTCCCGGACCAGGTCCGCGGCGTCCTTGGAGCCCCCCGGCGCCAGCACGGTGTCGCGGTAGCGGTGGGCGGTCTCCACGTCCATCAGCCCGTGCTCCTCGAAGGGCGTGAGCAGGTCGCGCGCGATGACGAGCGACCAGAGGTACGCGTAGTAGAGCGCCGAGTAGTCGCCATCCAACTGGGTGAAGGCGAGGTGGGCGTACGTGCCGTTGACGGCGCGGAAGGGCAGGTAGCGCTCCTGGAGCGCCAGGACGCTCGCGGTGGAGTCGGTGCCCTCGGGGTTGCCGGCGTGCAGATTGAGGCTGACGGCGGCGTAGAAGAGCTGCTGGCGCACCCAGAGCCCCTTGCCGAAGGAGTCCGCGCGGCGCATGCGGGAGATGAGGTCGGCGGGCAGCGGCGCGTCCGTGTCGATGTGGCGGGCGAAGCGCTGGAGTGACTCCACGCTCCAGGCCCACTCCTCCAGCACCTGCGCGGGGGCCTCCACGAAGTCGACCTCGGTGCGCGTGCCGGACAGCCCGGCCCAGCGGGCGCGGCCGCCCAGCACGTGGTGCAGCAGGTGGCCGAACTCGTGGAAGAAGGTGCGCACCTCGGAGTGCTGGAGCAGCGCGGGCCGCGTGCCGGGGCGGGGGAAGTTGCACGTCAGCACGCCCTCCGGCAGGGACCTGCCCGCGCGGCCCATGGCCAGGTCCCACTGCGCGGCGTGGGTGTACTTGCCGGGGCGCGGGTGCATGTCCAGGTAGAAGCGGCCCCGGCGCTCGGTGCCCTCGTAGACGTCCCAGACCTCCACGTCCGGGTGCCAGACGGGGGCGTCCGGCACGCGTCGGTAGGTGAGCCCGAAGAGGCTGGCGGTGAGGTCCAGCACGCCCTGCTTCACGCGCGTGTATTCGAAGTAGGGCCGCAGCTCGCGCGAGTCGAAGCGGTACTGCTCGGCGCGCACCCGGTCCTCCAGCCACGCCTGCTCCCAGGGCTCCACGCGGGTGGCGTCGGGCACCTGCTCACGCTTTCGCGCGAGCAGCGTGGCGTACTCCCCGCGCATGCGGCCGTCGACGGCGGCGGCCAGCTCCTCGATGAAGTCCGCCGCCACCTGCTGTCGGCGCACCATCTTGTCCTCGGCCGCGTAGGCCGCCCAGCTCGGGTAGCCCAGCAGCGTGGCCAGCGCGTGGCGCGCCTGGAGCATCCGCGCGAGCGTGTCCAGGTTGCGCGGATGGCCCCGGCGCCGTCCCAGGCGCCACAGCGCCTCGCGCGCGGCCGTGTCGCGCGCATACGTCATGAAGGGCCCCAGGTCCGAGGAGTCCGTGGCCAGGCGCACGCGGCCATCGGGGCCGGGCGGGTG